>CAMEIK010000018.1 GCA_945918315.1 uncultured Clostridia bacterium | reverse complement strand
AAAAACAGAAAGAGGTGAGGTCCCTATGGGGGCAAACAAAGAACGCCGGCGGACAAACCCGGTTATTTTGGGCCTGATGGCGGCCTGTGTTCTCGCGGCGGCGGTGCTCATTGCGCTGCTGGTGTGGGACCCGACCCCGAAGGCTCCCCCGGAGAAGCCGGTCCCGACGGAGGAGATCCAGGCCGCCCCGGTGGTGCTGCCGGTGACGGCGGACGCGGACCCGGACAGCCTTCTGTGCAAAGATACCTATCTGGTAGCGGCGGAGGACTTTGACCCGGACACCACGGTTGCCCGGCTGGAGGACGAAACCCTGACCGCGGGCCAGCTCCAGGCCTACTACTGGCTGGAGGTCTGCGGCTATACCGGCCAGCCGGCGCCGGACCTGACAAAGCCCCTGGAGGAGCAGTCGTGTCCGCTGACCCAGGAGGGCCTTTCCTGGCAGCATTACTTCCTGCGCCGGGCCATCGAAGCCTGGCAGCTGGAGCAGGGCCTTGTGCTTGCCGCCCGGGAACCCATGCCGGTGACGGAAGCGCTGTTCCAGCCCAACGAGGAAAACCATAAAACCTATTTCCCCGCGGGGATTCCGGCGGAAAAGGTGCTCTACGCCGACCGGGACTGCTTTACCCCCAACTCCGTCCATCAGGCCTACCTGGACAGCCTGCCGGAGGTTCTTTCCCGGCTGGCTGCGGATGCCGGCGCCGAAAGCATCGGGGCCCTTGCGGGCACCCGGGATTCGGATGTGGCCGCGGCGGCGGAGAGGCTGAACCTTGCCTATATGTTCTTTACGGAAACGACCTGGGAGGAAGCGAAGGAAGCGTCCTTTGACGAAGACACCGTTTCCCTCCGGCACTGCCTGCTGATTCCCGACACCAAGGAAGAAGCGGACTGGGCCGCCTGCAAGGCCCGGGCCGGTTCCCTCCTGAAAGACTGGAAAAACCACTGGCTGTCCACCCGGAACGGTGATTCCCATTTTGCCCGGCTGGCAAACGAGAATTCCATGGACCAGGGCACCCGGGCGGACGGCGGCCTGCTCACCGGCATCCGCCGGGGGCAGCTGCTTCCGACCCTGGAGGACTGGTGCTTTGACGATGCCCGGCAGCCCGGGGACACGGCGGTGCTCCAATCGGAGCTGGGCGTGCATATCGTCTATTTCCGGAGCCGGCAGACCCAGGCGGCAGCGGAGGAAGGGGACGCGGCGTTTCGGGACCGGGCCGACGGCCTTCTGGCCCGGGCGGCGTCCTACGGCAAGGCCGAGGTGGATTACAGCGCGGTGATTCTGGCCCCCATGACCCCGGCGGAGGTAAGCTATGACACCCTGCTATATCCGGACGTGGGCTTCCAGCGATTCCCGGAGGTACCCCTGTACCTGCAGCAGGACTACGGCAATCTGCGCTTCGGAGACCAATATCTGAGCGTTGCCGGCTGCGGCATGTGCAGCATGGCCATGCTGTCCACCTACATGACGGACACGGTGTATACCCCCGCCATGGTGGTGAAGCTGTTCCCCTATTACTACGGCCAGGTGGGCACCGACGGCAACCTCTTCCTCTACGGCCCGGCGGACCTGGGCTTCTATTCCGACGGACAGGTGCGGACCTGGGAGGATATTCTGGCGAAGCTGGAGCAGGCCCCCGTTGTCACGCTGCAGATTCACGGCGTATTTACCACGGGCGGCCACTTTATGGTGCTGTCCCGGGGCCATGAGGACGGCACCGTCACGGTCCGGGACTCCAACCTGAAAAACTATTCCAGACTGAGCGGCTTCCAGACGGACCGCTTTACCAGGGAAGCGGTCCTTTCCGGCGGCACCCTGTTCTACGCCTTCCAGCCGAAGCTTGTGACCCTGGCCGGCTGCAGCCGGTGCGGCGAGGGAAGCGATACCGCCCGGGACTATCTCTGCCCCAAATGCGCCGCCGCCCTGACAAGACGGGAAGCGTTTTTGGCGCTGACAGCGGACAGTGGAAAGTAAGGGGCCGGATCTTCCAATCCGCGCTCCTGCGCGGCGCGCCAACCCGGGAAATTGGAATTCAGGTTGTCGGCCCGCGCCTTCGGCACTTTGCGTTCCCCGTTTCGCTTTTCTGTGATTTCTCCGTGAAAACAAAATAAATCGGAATAAAAATTAGCGAAATCGCCATCCTTCCGTCTTTACGCACAAAAACAGAATGAGGTTTGTTCATATTTTGTAAAAATCGATGAAATGCAAAAAAACATTTGACAACCAGTGGCGGACAGTGCATAATATTAATAATCTTTTCCCGGGTAACGCTGCCCGGGGAGGGACATCCCCGAAAGGGGATGAACAATTTGTAGACTCTTGTTTGAAAAACAATTGTCATTAATTTCAGAGGGAGGAATTCTGAATGAAAAAGTTCACCAAGCTCATGGCTGCGCTGCTCGTGCTGACCATGATGCTGAGCCTGGTCGCCTGCGCCGGCAATGAAAAGCCCGCGGCTACCACCGCTCCCACCACCGAGGCTGCTCCTACCGAAGAGGCAACCGAGGCCGCTGACGTCTACACCGGTCCCGACTGGGCCGCCATCGACGCCATGGACTACGACGAGGCTTCCGACGCTCTCTACGAGTGGAACCTGGGCGAGTTCAACACCTACTACCAGGATGCCAAGTCCGAGGTCGTTGACCTGGATCTGCGTCTTGCGAAGATGGCTATCGCTGAGGCCAAGCTGATGGAGTCCGGCGTGTTCATGCCTGTCTACGGCAACGGCGGCGCTTACGCCATGAACCGTGCTGTGCCCCGTTCCGCCACCACCACTTCCTGGGGCCTGGACGAGTACAGATTCTACACCACCCTGGTCACCAACGAGCTCATCACCGCCGAAGATCGTGACGCGCTGACCGGTCTGTGGGGCGAGGCCGAGGATGCCGACGCCTGGTTTGTCGCCGCCAAGGCTTACCTGGCTGACAAGGGCTACACCCTGACCGACACCTGGAACTTCTTCACCAGCTACGAGATCGCCACCTGGGACTGCATCGCTTCTTCCTACACCTCCGATGCTTACTTCATCGCCCCTACTTACTCCCCCCTGCTGGAGTACGATGCCAAGGACGTGCAGCAGCCCGCCCTGGCCGAGAGCGTTGATGTGAACGACGACGGCACTGTCTACACCTTCCACCTGCGTCAGGGCGTGAAGTGGGTTGACCAGCAGGGCCGTGAGATCGGCGAGGTCACCGCTGACGACTGGGTCGCCTCCATGGCTCACCTGATCGACAACAACGACGCTCTGGGCTACCTGATGACCTCCAGCGACGGCTGCGGCATCAAGAACTACGATGCTTACCTGAACGGCGAGGTCACCGACTTTGCTGAGGTCGGCGTCAAGGCGATCGACGACTACACCCTGGAGTACACCCTGGAAGCTCCTTTCCCCGCTTTCCTGTCCATGATGGGCTACGGCTGCTTCGCTCCTCTGAACCGTGCTTTCTATAAGGCACAGGGCGGCACCTTCAGCGTGGACGGCGACGAGTACACCTCCGGCAACTACGGCACCAGCCCCGCCAACATCGCTTACTGCGGCGCTTACCTGGTGAAGAACTTCACCGAGAAGAACGTGACCAGCTATGTTGCCAACCCCGCCTACTGGAACGCCGAGGCTGTCAACACCCCCAACCTCAACATGTACTACAACGACGGTTCCGACACCCTCCGCGCCTACAACGAGGCGAAGGCGGGCACCGTGGCCGGCTGCTCCTTCAACTCCTCCGCCCTGGTTCTGGCCAAGGAAGAGAAGCCTGAGGGCTCCGACAAGACCTACTTCGACCTGTACAGCTACACCACCAAGAACGACGCTACCACCTACTGCGGCTGGGTCAACCTGAACCGTGCTTCCTATGCCAACTTCAACGACAACACCGTCGGTGTGTCCACCAAGTCCGAGGAGGAGAAGGTCCGCACCCGTGACGCTCTGAGCAACCAGAACTTCCGTCTGGCTCTGGCCATGGCCTTTGACCGCGGCGCCTTCAACGCCACCATCGTGGGCGAGGATCTGAAGTTCGCCGCTCTGAAGAACTCCTACACCGCCGGTACCTTCCAGAAGACCGCCGGTGAGGTCACCGTTGACATCAACGGCACCGCTACCACCTTCCCCGCCGGCACCTACTTCGGTGTCATCGAGCAGGCCCAGCTGGACGCTGACGGCGTGCCTCTGAAGGTTTGGGATCCCGAGGCTGACGCTGGCGCCGGCTCCGGTGACGGCTTCGACGGCTGGTTCAATGCCGATGCCGCCGCTGCTTACCTGGACAAGGCTGTTGCCGAGCTGGCTCAGATCGGTGTTGAGGTTTCCGCTGAGAAGCCCATCCACCTGGATGTGCCCTACGGCTCCTTCTCCGAGTCCGTCACCAACCGTGTGAATGCTTACAAGCAGTCCATCGAGAACGTGACCGGCGGCAAGGTCGTCATTGATCTGGTTGCCTTTGCTGACTCCACCTCTTACACCTATGCTTACTACCGTAACAGCAACGGTGCCGAGGCCAACTACGATACCGCTCCCGGTGTCTCCGGCTGGGGCCCTGACTACGGCGATGCCCAGACCTTCCTGGATACCATTCAGCCCTACGGCTATATGTGCAAGAGCATCGGCCTGTACTAATCCGTACAACACCATCTGAGTAAGAGCCTTGTGTGGGGGAGATTTCTCCCCCACACTTTGCTCTATCAACCCTGAGAGGGGCTGTTAAAAAACCGTTATTGCCGACCGCGTGTTTCTTTCGGACTTCCGAACGGACAGGCGCGGAAAGTCCGGCTGGAAAGAAATTCCGGCGGATAAGATCCGGAAATATGCGGAAGCTGACTAAAGTGGAATCTTTTGCTCCCCCGTTCTTCCGCGCGCAATGACAGTTTTTTAACAGCCCCCTTCCCAAAAATATAACGACAAGGGTGTGAGACCGTGGCAAAATATACACTTATCCGAATTGTGAAAGGCATCTTGTCTGCGGTTTGTGTTGTTGTGATGATTATGGTACTGGTGTACTCCCTTATGGACCGTACCGTCATCTTTGCAGGCGACCCGAACTATTCCAAAATGCAGAGCAACGCCCGAACCACCTACGAGCAGAGCCGCTATCAGGCATTCGGCTATATTGATTACGCGACCTATTCCGACTATATCAAGGGACTGCTTGCTTCCGGGGAGATCGATGACGAGACCCGTTCTGCGGCCCTGAAGATCGGCATTACTCCGGAGAAAGCTTCCGAAACCGCCAACGAATATATCGCGAAATTTACGGAGCTTTATGAATCCCAGGGCTATACCATTACCCGGCTGGACGCGGACAGAAAAAGCAACGGCCAGGTAAAGGACGGCGGTCAGGCGGTGATCTTCGCCAGCCGGGACAGGCCCCTCATCAAGCGTGTGTTGTCCTATTTCACCAACATGCTCTTCTTTGATAACGTGCACTATGTGGACGAGTCCGTGGACATCGGTGAACGGGCCCTGACCTTTACCCTGCATGACCCGGTGTACGGCGGCGAGAAGTTCTCCCCCGCCATTATGGGCAACGGCACGCTGCACAAATATCTGCTTTACTTTGACAATAAGGTCCCCTTCATTCACCAGAACTTCGTCACGCTGAATCTGGGCGAAAGCTACACGGTGAACCGGGGAGTTGACGTGTTCGAGACCATGAACGCCACGCAGGGCTCCTATGTCCTGGATACCGTGGAGTACCCCACCGGACTGGTGGAGGAAAGCGCCGACGACCTCCACTCCGCCACCTATGTGGCCGGGTCTCTGGATCAGAACGCTATGTACGCGGCCCGGTTCGTGGACGACTACACCCATACCATCACCCACAAGGCAAATTTCTCCAAGCTGGGTTTCTCCTTTGTCATCGGCATTATCGCGACCATCATCGCCTACCTCATCGGTCTTCCCCTTGGCATCCTGATGTCCCGGTATAAGGACGGCATTCTTGACAAGGTGGGCACCTTCTATATCATCTTCATCATCGCGGTGCCTTCCCTGGCCTATATCTTCCTGTTCAAGGCTGTGGGCGGCGCCCTGTTCAAGCTGCCGACCACCTTTGATATGGATAACGGCACCGCAGCCATGTACGTCCTGCCCATCATCTCCCTGGCCCTGCCCAGCATCGCCAACCTGATGAAGTGGATGCGCCGGTATATGATCGACCAGATGAACAGTGATTACGTCAAGTTCGCCCGGTCCGGCGGCCTTAGCGAGACTGAGATCTTTACCAAGCACATCTGGAAGAACGCCGCCATTCCCATTGTCCACGGCATTCCCAGCAGCCTCCTGTTTGCCATGACCGGCGCCATCATCACCGAGCGTATTTACTCCGTTCCCGGCGCCGGCAACCTGCTGACCCAGGCCATCAATAAGTACGACAACGGTGTTATCGTGGGCGTCACTCTGTTCTACGCCGTGCTGACGGTGGTCTCCAACATCCTGGGCGACATCCTCATTTCCACCGTGGATCCCAGAATCTCCTTTACTTCGAAGGGCAGGTGATACGATATGCATGAAGATTTGAATCAGTTTACCGACGAAGAGCTGTTCGCTCCCGTCACCCACAGCGACGCGGAATCCGAAAAGATCGCGGCTCCCCGCTATTCCTACTGGAAGTCTGTTTTCCGTGTGTTTTTCCGGAAGAAGATCAATATTATTGCTCTGGGGCTTCTGCTGTTCGTGATCCTGTTTGCTTATATTTACCCCTCCGTTACCGATTATGATCCCTTTGCCAACCTGCTGGACCCCAACTCCAAGCACCTGGGACCCAGCCAGGCCCTGAGCTACTTTGGCCCTGAGCTGCGGTGGATTCTGGGCTCCGGCGCGTCCGGCGAGTCCACCTTTGACGCCGTGTGGAACGGCGCTCGGATCTCCATCTCCCTGGCCTTCATCTGCGCCGCCATCAACATGGTGGTGGGTGTCATGCTGGGTGCCGTGTGGGGCTTCAGCAAGAAAGTGGATATGGTCATGATGGAGGTTTACACCGTCATCGGCAACGTCCCCATGATCCTGATTATCTCCGTCCTTTCCATGCTGTTCTCCCCCACCTTCTGGACCATGGTCTTCGCGCTGACCATCGTGGGCTGGCTGGGCATCGCCTACTTTATCCGTACCCAGGTGCTGATCATCCGGGACCGGGAGTACAACCTGGCTTCCCGCTGCCTGGGCACCTCGATTTTCAAAATCGCGACCAAGAACATCCTGCCCTTCATGACCTCCGTCATTGTGACGCTCCTGGCTACGGAGCTGCCCAGCTATATTTCCTACGAAGTGTTCCTGTCTTATATCGGCATGGGCATGAGCGAGATGTCTCTGGGCCGTCTGATTTACGCCGCGGAAGCCGCCATGGTGACCCCCGGCTGGAAGATGGAGTTCTGGAGCCCTGTGGCCATCGCTGCCATCATTACCGTTGTTCTGTATCTGGTGGGCCAGAACCTTGGCGACGCCTCCGATCCCAGGACCCATATGTAAGGAGGACGGAACATGGAAGAGAAAAAAGTACTGCTTTCCGTGCAGGACCTGGTGGTCAAATTCAAGGTCCGCGGCCGTTCTCTGACCGCCATTCGGGGCATCAGCCTGGATATCTATGAAGGCGAGTCCATCGCCATCGTGGGTGAATCCGGCTCCGGCAAGTCCGTGTTCACCAAGACCTTCGCCAATATGCTGGATTCCAACGGCTATGTGGACAGCGGCAAGATCATTTTCAATGACCCGGAGCTTTCCGATACCAGCGTCAATGTGGGAAAACGGGAAGATATCCGCATCACCTCCATCCGTACCCGTCTGGACCGGTACTCCAGGCTGGAAAACGGCGCGGAAACCTACAAGGCCATGAAGGCTCTGGAGGCGGAGAAGAAGGCCAAGGCCTCCATTTCCGATGAGGAAGACAGCGCGTTCCAGGAGAAGCTTTCCGATCTGCGCTTTGAGCGGGCGGAGGCCTTTAACCACAAGCAGACCCTGGCGCCCAATGAAAAGGACAAGATCAAGGAAGCGGCCGAAAAGATTTCCCGGCTGGATAAGGCCGTTGAGGCGCTGGAAGCGGAGCGTAAGAAGGCCCAGCAGGCAAAGGCCCGGGAAGCCGCGGCGGATACTGCCTACAATGAGGCTTACCAAAAGCAGATGGCGGCCCTGAAGGAGCGGTATCGCAAGGAGACCCGGGAAGATATTTCCCTGAAGCAGCATGCCCGGAATGTAACCCTGGCCAAGGAGATTTACCTGACCGTAGGCCGTTATGACTGGTTCAACCGGACCGTCATCATCAATAAGCTGCTCAAGGCCATTAAGGAAGCCATGCGTCAGGGCCTGGATCTTGACAGCGACGAGGTTCGCAACGACGTGTTCGGCACCGTAACCTTCCGGGTCAAGCTCACCGATGAGACGGAGACCCGGCTCCACGGCACCTGCGTTGTGGATCTTGCCAATATCAAGTACAGCAAGGACCTGACCCAGATCCGCGGCAAAAAGATTGCCACCGTGTTCCAGGACCCCATGACCTCCCTGAACCCCATCATCACCATCGGACAGCAGATTACCTCCATCATCCTGAAGCACCAGCACTGCTCCGAGGCGGAAGCCCGGATGCGTGCCCTGGAGCTGATGAAGAAGGTGGGTATCCCCAATGCCGAGAACCGGTTTGATGATTACCCCTTCCAGTACTCCGGCGGTATGCGGCAGAGAATTGTGATCGCCATTGCCCTGTCCTGCCAGCCCAAGATCCTGATCTGCGACGAGCCCACCACCGCTCTGGACGTGACCATTCAGGCCCAGATCCTGAAGCTCATCAAGGACCTGCAGAAGGAGTTCGGCTACACCATCGTCTTCATCACCCATGACCTGGGCGTGGTTGCCAACGTGGCCGACCGGGTGGCCGTGCTGTACGCCGGGCAGATTGTGGAGTTGGGCACCGTGGAGGAGGTCTTCTACGATCCCCGGCATCCCTACACCTGGGCCATGCTTTCCAGTCTGCCCCAGCTTGCCCAGCGAAACACCAAGCTTTATTCCATCACGGGTACGCCCCCGTCTCTGTACAACAAGATTGTCGGCGATCCCTTTGCGCCCCGTAACCCCTACTGCCTGAAGATCGACACCCTGCAGGATTCGCCCATGTTCAAGGTCACGGAAACCCATTACGCCAAGACCTGGCTGCTGGATCCCAGAGCTCCCAAAATCGAAAAGCCCGAGGCTATTCGCAATCTTCATGAGAAGCTTGTGGAAGCTTTCAATATCTGAAAGGAGGTCATGCTGCTGTGAGTAACGAAACAATGAATCAGGATGCCACTTCCAGGCATTTTCCCGAGCATGGCCCCATTGATGAGAAGACCGGCAAGGAGGTCCTGCTGTCCGTCAAGAATGTGGACATCGTCTTCGGCAAGGGAGACAAGGCCCTGAAGGCCGTGAAGAACGCCAGCTTCGACATTTACAAGGGTGAGACCTTCTCCCTGGTGGGCGAGTCCGGCTCCGGCAAGACCACCATCGGCCGGGCGGTCATCCGTGTGAACCCCTGCGCTGCCGGTGAGATTCTGTACAAGGGTGTTCGGATTTCCGGCAAAATCCCCCACTCCCTGGACCGGGAGGTCATCCGGAACGTTCAGATGGTCTTCCAGGATCCCGCCGCGTCTCTGAACGAGCGGGCCACGGTGGATTATATCATTTCCGAGGGCCTGTACAATTTTCACCTGTATGAAAATGAGGCGGACCGGGTTGCCAAGGTAGAGAAGATCATCAACGAGGTCGGTTTGCTCCCCGAGCACCTGACCCGGTATCCCCACGAATTCTCCGGCGGCCAGCGGCAGCGTATCGGTCTGGCCCGGGCGATGATTATGGAGCCGGAGCTGGTGGTAGCCGACGAGCCCATCTCCGCCCTGGACGTGTCCATCCGTGCCCAGGTACTGAACCTGCTGAAGAAGTTCCAGCAGGAGCAGGGCACTACCTATCTGTTCATTGCTCACGACCTGTCCATCGTCCGGTTCATTTCCGACCGGATTGGCGTTATCTACAAGGGTGACATCGTGGAAATCGCCGAGGCCGAGGAACTGTTCAATTTCCCCCTGCATCCTTACACCAAGTCCCTGATTTCCGCTATCCCCATCCCCGATCCCCAGCTGGAGAAGAACAAGGTTCTGTTTACCTACGATCCCAGCGTCCACGATTACAGCGAGGACAAGCCGGAGATGGTGGACATCGGACACAACCACTTTATCTACGGCAACAAGAAGGAAATCGAAGCCTACAAGGCCATCCGGGAAGCCGGTGTGCCCGTCAAGTCCGTGACCATTCTGCAGCCCGGTGAGACCGCTCCCGAAAAAACCCCTGAGGAAAAGGCGGCGGAGCAGAAGGCCGAGGAGGTCAAGCTGTCTTCGGAGATCCTGGAGCATCCTATTCACGATACCGGCTCCAAGTGGCTGGCAATTCTGTCTTTCTTCCTGCCCCTGCTTGGTCTGATCGGTGCCGTTATCTACCGAAAGAGGAACTATATCCGCAATTACAAGGCCTGCAAGAAGGGCGCGGTGATTGGCTTTATCACCCTTGGTGTGATACTTGCCATCTTTGTCCTGCTGATTGTCCTGGCCATGCGGTAGCTTCCCCCAGGACTTGCAGAATAATCCATTTACCCGGCGCCGGAGTCCATGCTCCGGCGCCGGATTTTCTGAGGCGAAGGATAGGATACGAATATGCGATTAAAATCAGACAGGCTTTTCGGCCTAAATCGCGCTGACATGCGTTCTCGTCCTTGATGGGCGGAAAGCCCATCTGCGTCCTCGGCCTTTTTTATCGCGATGTATGCTCGAAAATCCAAGTCTTCTTTCAATCGCGTATTCGTATGAAATCGCGGAACGCGCGGACAGGGGGTCTCAACCACCGGGATTCCGGGGCGTGAGAAATGGATTGACAAAAAAGGGACAACCTTGTATATTGTTGATAAATCAATTTGTTCTACGGGAGGATCTATGCTTTACCATATTTTTACGGACGCGGCGGCGGATCTGGACCCTGCTTTCGTCCTTCGGGAGGATATTCGGGTTGTTCCCATGGTCTACACCGTGGGGGATATGACCCGGACCTATGCCGGGGTCGCCGGAGAAGGGGAGCTGGAAGAATATTATGACGGCCAGCGCAGGCTCCTGCCCTCCGGCACCACCCAGATCAATCCTCAGAATTATGTGGAGGCCTTTCGCCCCTACTCCGAAAAGGGCGAAGCCATCCTGTACCTGTCACTGTCCGGGGGATTGTCCAATACCTACCAGTCCTCCCTCATGGGCGTTCAGGAGCTGAAGGAGGAATTCCCCCAGGCGAAGATTCGCTGCGTGGATTCCCGCTCCGCCACCATCGGCATCGGCATGCTGGCGGAGGCTGCCGCCGCCAACCGGGCCGCGGGGATGTCCCTGGAGGAAAACGGGGACTGGCTGGAAGCAAACCGGCTTCGGCTGCGGCACTGGTTCATGGTGGATGATCTGGGGTTCCTGAAGCGGGGCGGACGGATCTCCCCGGCCACTGCCGTGGTGGGCGCCGCTCTGCATATCAAGCCCATTCTGAAGATTCAGCCCGACGGTACCCTCCTGAGCTTTGCCAAGAAGCGGGGGCCCCGGGCGGCAATGGACCAGCTGGTGAGCTATTACAAGGAAACCGGCATCCACGAGCCCGGCGAGCGGGTGATTATCACCCACGCGGACAACCCGGAGGCGGCCCGGTATCTGACGGAGCAGGTCCTTCTGGTGAATCCCCGGGCGGTTGTCACCCAGACACTGCTCACCCCCATCATCGGCTGCCACGTCGGCCCCGGCATGTGCGCCATCGTGAACTGGGGCCCCGAGGACCGGGACTGAGCCGACAGCGGGACGGACAAGTTAAGCAATTCTTAACTTGATACCTTCGGGAAACGGGGGTATAATAACGGCATCCTTTTTTTGGAGGCTGCGATATGAAAAAGAGTTTGCTTTTGCTC
>CAMEIK010000017.1 GCA_945918315.1 uncultured Clostridia bacterium | reverse complement strand
GAGCTGACCGAAGACTATATCGGCCCTCTGGAATACTATTTCTTCGGGGATGACGACATGTGGGTGTTCCTGGACGGCCGGCTGGTCTGCGATCTTGGCGGCGTTCACAGCTCCGTGGGGGAATATGTAAACCTTTGGGACTGGTTGGAAAAGGGGGCCGACGCAGGCACCCATACCCTCAGCTTCTATTACACGGAACGGGGCGCCTCCGGTTCCTCCTGCTACATGCGCTTTACCCTGCCCTCCGTGTCTTCCGTTACCCCGGAGCAGAATACCGGAACACTGCGGGTGGAAAAAGAAGTCCTTGGTCCCACCGGCCAAACCGATACGGACACAGAATTTCACTTCCGGATTTTCTTCACCGACGGAGCCGGAAACAAACTGAAAGACGACTATTCCTACACCCGGTATGACCGGGACGGAAATGTGATCAAAAAGGACCTCATCATCTATGACGGCGGTTCCTTCCAGCTCAGGGACGGAGAATACATCATCGTGAAGTTCCTTCCCCTGGGCGCAAAATACTATGTCAGCGAGGAGGAAACGGACTACATCACCAGCATCCGGGTTAACGGCTCCTCCGCTTCCTTTACCCGGGATGCCTCCGGAACCATCACCAAGACAAAGGAAGATAATCTTCACTATATCAACGAACTGGAATACTTGCTTCCTCAGACCGGCGGGCCCGGCCCACGCCTGTATTATCTTCTCGGTACACTGCTGATGGCGTTTTCTGCCGCGGCAGAATGCGCGCGGCGCAGACGGGAAAGGAGGGTCGGATAACGCCTCCGCGCCCCGGCGGTTTCTGAATATGAGGACCTTTGAAAATGAAAGGATGATTCCAATGCACAATTGTAAAAAACCCTTTGCTCTGTTTCTGGCTCTCCTCTTTGTTCTTTCCCTGGGTATCACCGCTTTCGCGGAAGAGCAAAAAGGAAGCATCACCATCCGCGAGGCAAACGGTGTCAGCGTAGAAGATAAAACCTTTCAGGCGTATCAGGTTCTGGACCTGACCATGGTAGGCAGCGGGTATGTCTACACCGTGCCGGAGGCTCTGAAAAGCTTTTACGCCGGGTATTTCAGTCTCAGCGGGGACCTGGGAGATTTTGATTATCAGGTGACCCAGAAAATATCCGCCCTGACCGGTGACGACCTCTTTGCCTTTGCCGCTCAGGTGCTGGCCGCCGCCAAGGCTGCCGGAATTACCCCCGCTTCCGTAACCGGTCAGGATGGGGAGACCTATGTGAAGCTGAACGAACTTCCTCTGGGCTACTATGTCGTGGAGGACACCGGGGAAACGGCCCCCGTTTCCGCCCTGGTGCTCACTTCCACCAACCCCAACGCCGAAGTCAACATCAAGGCCGACCTGCCGGTCGTGGACAAAAAGATTGTGGAAGGAAACGCAAAAGTGGACACCAGCAACGGTGCCATCGGGGATGTGGTTTCCTATGAAATCACATCCCAGGTTCCCGATATGACCGGATATACCAAATATTACTTCATCCTGAAGGACACCATGTCCCCGGGATTGACCTTTCATCAGGATGTGGCCATCACAATCGGAAATCAGGCCCTTACAAAGGACACGGATTTCTCTGTGACCTATGAAACAACCTCCGGCGGCACCGAAATTGAAATTGTATTCAAAAACTTTATACGCTATCAGGAGCAGAAAGGCTCCGCCATCACCGTTACTTACTCCGCCACCATCAATGAAAACGCCGTCATCGGCACAGCCGGAAACCCCAACCTGGTAACACTTATGTACTCCAATAACCCCAACAAGGAAGTGGGCGGGGAACCGGATAATCCGGATAAACCCCTAACGCCTGTGGGTCAGACCCCCCAGGAGGAGGTCCGCACCTACGTTACCGGTCTGGCGCTTATCAAGGTGGACCCGGAGGGGAACCGGCTCACCGGCGCTGAATTTTCCATCACCGGAAATAAGCTTAACAAGGTTCTCGTCCGGAAAGATGTGTTCACCCCGGATGAAACCGGCAGCTACTGGCGCCTGTCGGACGGTACCTACACCACGCAGGACCCCCTGGCAGAGGGAGTGGATCAGAGTCTGTACGAAAACGTCAATGAAAAATACCGCCAGGAATCCGTTACGGAAGTGAAAGAGGCCCTCCTCGGTGTGAACGCCACAGCGGCTGTCGGCGACGACGGCGTACTCCGGTTTGACGGTCTGGCCGCGGGCGACTACGAAATCACGGAGCTTCGGTCTCCGGCAGGCTACAATCTGCTGGAAAAGCCCTTCAAAATCACCATCGGTTGGACCGCCCCCGATCAGATTTCGAATCCCTGTGTATGGACCGTTTCCGACACGGAGGCCACCCAGGGGTATGCGACTTCTCTGGAAAGCGGCGCCCGGATTCAGGATGGCCTGATTCAGATACAGGTTGAAAACCAGTCCGGTACACAGCTTCCGGAAACCGGTGGCATCGGCACCACCCTGTTCTACATTGTCGGCGGACTATTAATGACCACAGCCGCCGTGCTGCTGATCACCAGAAAGAGCCTTTCCCTGTAAAGCCCCGCCCTGCTCCCGGAAATCCCTTTCCGGGAGCAGGATAGCGGCATCCTCCTCGGTACAATCCGTGACCGTGGGGAAAGCAGGATGCCTTCTGTCCCGTTTTCCCCACCGCCATGGCTATCCCACCTCAAAAAGGACCCCAAAATGAAAAATCACACCTCCACGATTGCCCTATCCGCTGTCTTTCTCCTTGGTATCGTGATCATGAGCTACCCTGCCCTTGCAAACACCTGGAACCAAAGCACCCAGTCCCGGGCAATCGTAAGCTACACCGGCGCTCTGTCTGCGTTTACGGAAGAGGATTATTCCGCTTATTTTGAGGCTGCGGAAGCGTATAACAATGCTCTGCTCCGTTTGGAGAAGCCCTTTCTTTACAGCAGCCAGATTCCCGGCTACGACGAGCTTCTGAATATTGGAGGCCGGGGGATCATGGGCTATGTGACTGTGGAAAAAATCGGCGTGGAGCTTCCCCTCTACCACGGCACCTCGGATGCCGTGCTCGCTGTCGCCGCCGGGCATGTGGAGGGCAGCTCCCTGCCCACTGGCGGAGAAGGAACCCACTGCGTCATCTGTGCCCACAGTGGTCTTTCCGGTGCCAGCCTGTTTACGGATCTGGACCGGCTGGAGCCCGGTGACACCTTTTCTCTTACCATACTGGACCGGGTTCTGACCTATCAGGTGGACCAAATCCAAACAGTGGAGCCAAGAGACACAGGAGCGCTTACCGTGATTCCGGGGGAAGACCACTGCACACTGATGACCTGCACACCCTACGCGGTCAACTCCCACCGGCTGCTGGTGCGGGGGACCCGGGTGAGCAATACGGAAAGTGAGTGCCAATGAAACGGCGTTTCGTGAATCTGCTTCTGGTCCTGACCATGCTGGCGGGGCTGTGTACCTTCCTCTATCCAACCGCTGCCGAGCTGATGAACCAGTACACCCAATCCAGAGCCATCACAGACCTGCGGGAAACCCTGGAAGCCCTCCCCAGGGAGGATCTGGAACCCCTGTGGGAAGACGCCGCTCTCTATAACCGGCAGCATCGGCAGAACACCTTCTCCGCCGACGCGTTTACAGGCGAAGAAGGGAGCGAAAGCAGTCTTTACCAGCGTCTTCTGAATCCCCAGGGCACCGGGATCATGGGCTACCTGTCCATTCCCAAAATTGATCAGCAGATCCCCATCTACCACGGGGTATCCCAGGGGGTCTTGCAGATTGCCGCCGGGCACATGGACGGTACCAGTCTTCCCGTTGGGGGCAGGGGTACCCACTGTGTCATCGCGGCCCACCGGGGGCTGCCCAGTGCCAGACTCTTTACGGATCTGGACCGTCTGGAACCGGGAGATACCTTTTACCTGCACATCCTGAACCAGGTCCTTGCCTATCGGGTAGATCAGATTTTACCCATGGTTGCTAAGGATGATTACGCCGCGCTGAACGAGGCGCTTAAGATTATTCCGGGAGAAGACCATGTGACCTTATTCACCTGCACCCCTTACGGCATCAATTCCCACCGTTTGCTGGTACGGGGCCTTCGGACGGAATATCGGGGTGAAGAAGCTCCTGCCCAGGAGATGCCTGCCCAATCCATGGCAAGGTTTGTCCCGGCAGAAGAAGCCTCCCACCTCCTGATTCTTTCCGCATTGAGCCTGACCGCAGTGCTGATAGCCGGGCTGCCGCGGCCAAAGCGCCGGAAGCGACCCTGACCACTGAAACCAAAAAGGAGATGGCCTATGAAAGCAATACGCATCTGTTTGCTGCTCACAATGGTTTTCCTGCTGGTGGCAGCCGTGGCGCCGGGGGAAACCCGGGCAGCCGGGTCTGTTGATCTGTCCCGGCCCTGCAGCCTGACCCTGTTTACCCAATCCTCCCCGGAAAGCGGGGAGGAAGGACAATACTCAGACCTGTGCACCATTCCGGAAATCCACGGGAAGCTGTACCGGGTGGCGGATATGACAAGCACCGGGGCTTTCCGCTCCCGGTTCCCCTTTGAAGCGCTGAATATTCCAACCCTCACTGCCCCGAACCAGGAATCCTGGGCCGCCCTTTGGGAGGAAACCGCAGGTTATGCCGCTGCTATTGTTCTGGATTCCCCGGGAATGACTGCCGACTGTACTGTGACCCTGGTTCCCGCAGAAGATGGCTCCGGGATTCTCGGCACCGCAGGGGACCTGATTCCCGGCATGTACCTGGTCCTTTTGGCCGATGCCCAGAGCCCGGTATTTACGTACCGCTTCCGCCCTTTTCTCGTGGCTGTGCCCGGAAATCACTACTGGGAAAACCGGGAGGAAAGCATGGATGCCTGGGTCTATGAGGTTTCCGCCGTGCTGAAGCCGGAGTGGGAACGAAGAAAGGGAGCGCTCATCATCCGGAAAACCGTGGATCGGTATGCCGATATGGACGGCAGCGCGGATTTTGTTTTTCTGGTGGAAAGTCGTGACGAAGACGGGAATATCCTGTACAGCAATGCAGTCTCCATTCGCCATCAGGACGCCGGGACCCAGGAGGCCGTGCTTACGGATATCCCCGCCGGGCTTACCGTCACGGTAACGGAGGTTTACAGCGGCGCGTCCTACACGCTGACCTCCGCGCCCTCCCAATCCGTTATCGTCACCGCCCAGGACAGCAGTCAGGAAGCTGCCGCTGTGGAGTTTGTAAACACCTGGAATGGAAAGCTGGGCCAGGAAACCGCCGCAGTGAACCGCTTCACGCACAACCAGGACGAAGACGCCTGGGTCTGGGAGCGCTGTACGGACAATACTCTGCCATCCTGAGGGGGGAATAAGGAATGCGTGTTTTCAGAAAGGAAGCCCTGCTTCTGACCGCCCTTGCGGTGCTGCTTGCCGCCGGATCCAGTGTTTCATCGGCGCTCAGCTATTTCACAACCTATACCTCGGCCCGGGGGGAATATCCTATCTTTTTGAACCGTCAAACGGAAATCCTCGAGGAAGTGTCCGACTGGACCAAGCATGTGGTAATTGAAAATACCGGGGAAGCAGACTGCTTTATCAGGGTGCGGGCCTTCTGCGGCAGCCAATATACCCTCGTTTTCACCGCCGGAGAGGGCTGGAGCCAGGCCCAGGACGGCTGGTGGTACTATGCGCCGGTACTCGCCCCCGGGCAGCAGACTGCCCGGCTGAAAATCGCCATTACCGGGGTTCCGACGGATGAGTCGGACCCACAGGACTTTCAGGTTGTGGTTGTTCAGGAGCATACCGCGGTTCTGTACACACCCGAGGGGATCGCCTACCCGGACTGGAATCTGTCCGCGAATGTCCAACCCAAGGCGGAATAAGGGGGTGCGGCCATGAAAAAAGCGAAAAAAAGCCTTTTGAAACAGTCTGGGCGCCCCTTTCCCCTGACGCTGGTTTTATTTCTATGCGCCTGCTGTATGCTGATCCTCAGCACCGTCAGCGGCATCCGGGCCACCCTCACCTATTTCAGCGAATTCTATTCCGCCCAAATAGAGGTATCGGACATCGGTGTTACTTTAGTGGAAAACGGAACGGATCTTTCCTTCCGCAATTACAACGGACGGGATAACCGATGGAACACCCGCACCGGAAGACTGGCGGCAAATCTCTCGGAGCAATCCGGCGGGAAAATACAGCTTGGTCGGCGCTATCCCGAAGAATTATCGGTGCGAAACAGCGGTAAAATTGACGAATACGTCCGGGTTCGGGTCTACCGGAGCTGGGTGGATGAGAAAGGCGAAAAGATCACAACCCTTTCGCCGGCGCTCATCGACATTCACTTTCTGACGGACACCTGGCTTCTGGACGAAAGCGCATCCTCTCCCGAGCGAACGGTTCTGTACTATCCCTACATTTTGTCCCCAGGACAGGAAACGCCCCTGTTTGCCGACACATTGCGCCTAGACGGTTCCATTGCTGCCAGTGTCCGGGAAGAAACGGAAACACGGGAGGACGGCACTACGGTCATCCGGGCCATTTACGCCTATGACGGTATGCGCTTCTGCCTGGAAGCGGAAGTGGACGCTTTACAGACACACAACGCCCAGGACGCGATTCGAAGCGCCTGGGGCCCGGATATCGCCGTAAACGGCGGCACCCTTTCCCTGGACTGAGGAGGAGAGAGTTATGAAAAAAACGCTTACCCTGCTTGTCTGCGGTCTGTTTCTGTGGGGGATGCTCCCACTTGCCGCAGCCGCGGAAACCTTTTACGGAGACGACAGCTGGAATGTCACCTTTAACGGAAGCGCCATGGTCAGCTCCTTCCGGTCCTCGGACATCGACGATGTGATCTATCAGATGGAGCCGGGAGATGCTACCATCATTCATATCACCCTGAAGAACACTTCCCGGAAAACTACCCACTGGTATATGACAAACGAAATTCTCCGTTCCCTGGAGGACAGTCAGACCGTCGCCGAGGGCGGCGCCTACGGCTACACACTGACCTATGCCGGGCCATCGGGGAAAATGCTGGCCTTCTTTGACAGCGACGCGGTGGGCGGAGAAGGGCTCACATCCACCGGAGAAGGACTTCATCAGGTTCCGGATGCCCTGGAAGGTTACTTCTATGTAGGGGAGCTTGACTCCAATCAGTCGGGAACCATTACTTTGGGCGTGCGGCTGGACGGTGAGACCCAGGGCAACGCCTATCAGGACACGCTGGCCAGGCTGCAAATGCGTTTTGCTGTTGAGGAAAACACTTCCGTCTCCACGATTCCCAAAACCGGAGACTCCGGCCGGGTCCTTCTTTTCTCCGGGGTTATGCTGGTATCCGGTCTTATTCTTCTGGGCCTTGCCATTGCCCGCTGGCAAAAAAAGGAGGAAGACGCATGACTGGATTCCGCCGGCGATTCCTTCTCTGCCTTCTCGCGGCAGCACTGGTGTGCTCTGTCGGCATTCCCCGGACCTTTGCCCAGGAAGCGGAAGGCTACACCTATACCGTGGTTCTCTATCCCGGAAATCAGGGCAGCTTCCCAGCCTCCGGGCCGCTAAGTGTCCAAAGCGATACCGCCAGCGTCAGCTTTTCCGAAAGGCAAATCCGGATTACGGGACTGCGCCGCGGAGACCGGGTGGGCTATGACGCTTCCGAAGAGGGTGCTATTCTTCTCAAAGACGGAAGCCGATACTATGCCAAGGGAATCCGGGAAAGCGGGAAGGACAACAGCACCCTGGGCCCTTCCTCCTTTGCCGTAATCGGTGACCGGGAGTATGTGGTTGCCTACGGAATCCGGGGGAAAATGGTTTCCTACCGAATCCACTACCGGAGTACCACAGGGAAAACCCTGCTCCCCAGCCGCACCTGCTACGGGAATATCGGCGACCGGCCGGTCGCTGCCTGGGCCTATGTGGACGGGTATCTGCCCCAGGCCTACAACCTGACACGGACACTGAGCGCTGACCCCGCAAAAAACGAATTTACATTCATCTACACACCCACAGCCCAAACGGGGCAAGCCGCCTCAAACCCCTCCGCCATCGCGCAGAAGGAAAGCCCCAGGCAGATCGACGCTCCGAAAAATCAAGTGTCCGCTCTCCTGTTCCCCCAGGAGATCATCGATCTGGACGGGATAGCGGTACGGACCACCACAGCCGAAAGAAGCTCCCCCAGGAACGGGAATCCCGGCTTCGCCGCATTGGGGATTCTCTGCTCCGCGGCGGGGCTTGGTACTCTGGGTGGGCTCCTTTACCTGGTGCATAAGAAACAAAAGCCCCCTGTTATGGAAGACTATGAGAATAAAGAAGAATAAGAAACAGTACATTGCCGGTTTCTGCGCCCGATTGGGCACCTTTCTTCTGGTGCTGACCATTGCCGTCTGCATTCCCCTTTCCCTCCCACGGCTCCTGGGGTATCAGGTCTACGCCGTCATCAGCGGCAGCATGGAGCCCGCCGTTTCCATAGGCAGCCTCGTCTATGTCCGGCAGATACCGCCGGAAACGGTGCAAAAAGATGCCATCATCGCCTTTTACGGCACTGTGGATTCCAGTGCAGTCATTTTGCATCGTGTAGTGGAAAACAGGACTGTGGACGGCTCCTTGATCACCAAAGGAGATGCCAACGCCCAGCCGGATCTCTCCCCTGTCCGCTATGACCGGGTTCTGGGAAAAGCAGAGGGAAGCATTCCCTGTCTTGGGCGGCTGGCTTTGATGCTTTCCGGAACCTGGGGTAAGCTTTCCTCCCTGGGGCTGGTGCTGGCCGCCGTCCTGCTTCACGCCGTCGGCGCCGCGCTGGGGGCCAAAGAAGAACGTTTTCAAAATAAGGGATGAGACAATAACACCGGGCCGGAAGGGCGGATCGTATATGATCCGATGCCCTCCCGGCCCGCTATCTGTTGTTTACAGCTCCTTGACTGTCTCAGAAAGAGGCTTGCGCTTGCCGTGATTGGCAAGGGGCCCCGCTCCCTCGGCAGCATAGCCCAAGTCCAGAAGCATGAGCACCCGCTCATTTTCCGGAAGGCCGAACACCTTTGCCGCGTTGTCCGGGTCAAAGCAGTTCAGCCAGCAGCTGTTGACCCCCAGTGCCTGGGCAGCCAGCATCATGTGGGTTGCCACAATGGCCGCGTCCTCCGCCCCGGAATTGTACACCCCGCCGGGATAGGAATAGACCGTATCCTTGTCATAAGCTACCATCAGCACCACCGGGGCGCCGTATCGGCAGGGTGTGACGGCATCCACCTTCGAAAGATTCTCCGCAGAACGGATGACATAAATCTTCTGCTCCTGCAGATTCTTCGCCGTAGGCGCAAGCCGTCCCGCCTCCAGAATCTGGGTAAGAATCTCCTCCGGCACAGGCCGGGCATCATATCGCTTGCAGGAATACCGCTGGGCAGCCAAAGCTAGAAAATCCATTTGAAATACCTCCCGTTTTTTGTTTTATCATAGCACGGCTTACCGGAAAATGCAATGCCGGTTCCCTGCCTTTACGCTGTTTTCCTTTCAGCGCGTCGCCGAACACCTTCCTCTTTTCCATTCATTTTTTCCAAATCCCTTGTTTTTTTCATTGGACTACGCTATAATATAAACACCTTTATATGGAGCGTATGAAAATGGGAACTTATAATCAGAATTGGGAGGAAATCGGTCGGAATATCCAGACCCTGGTGGATGAAGCCATCGGCTCCCAGGATTATCAGAAATTGAATCAGACCATCCGTCAGACGGTGAGCAAAGCCATGGATCTTGGCAGCACCGCAGTGAAAAAGGCCGCGGATACCACCGCCCGTGCCGCATCCTCAGCCGGAACCCCCCGCCAGACCCAGGCAAAGACTGTCACCGTGGAGTCCAGGAACCTTCCCGCCCTCTATGGCAGTGCCAACGGAAAAACCGTTGCGGGCGTTCTGAAGGTGGTTGGCGGGAGTCTGCTGTCCCTGTTTACCTTTTTCGGTTTTCTCTCCACCGCCGTTGTCCGGATGTTTACCGGAGCGTCTCTGCTTTCTTTTTCCGTCATTCTCACCCTGCTGGGCTTCTGCGGCGGTGTTGGACTGCTGACCGGCGGCATCCGCACCCTGGGGATGGTTGGAAGGTTCAATACCTACAAACGGATCCTGGGGCAGAAAACCTACTGCGCCCTGGACAAGCTGGCCCGCAGCGTTGGCAAGAGCTCCGTCTTTGTCCGTAAGGAGCTTAGCCGTATGATCGACGATGGTTTGTTCCTGGAAGGGCACATGGACAAGGAGGGGCGGAACCTCATCACCAGCGATGAGACCTATCGGAATTTTGAAACGAGTCGATTGGCTCTGGAGCAGCGGCAGAAAGAGGAGGCGAAGGCCCAGCTGGAAGCAGCCAGGAGCAAACCCGAGGCTGCGCCCAAAGCCAAAGAACCCTCCCGGGATCCCCAGGTGCAGGAGGTTCTGGACCGGGGCAACGCGTTTCTTCGCCAGATTCGTAAGTGCAACGACGCAATCCCCGGCGCGGAAATCTCCGAAAAGATTTCCCGGATTGAACTGCTTGTCCGGAGAATCTTCCAGCGTGCCCAGACCCATCCGGAGATCATTCCGGACCTGAAAAAGCTGATGGACTACTACCTGCCCATGACCGTAAAGCTTCTGAACGCCTATGCGGATATGGACGCCCAGCCCGTCCAGGGAGAAACCATTCAGGCCTCCAAGCGGGAAATTGAAGCAACTCTGGACACCTTAAATCTGGCCTTTGAGAAGCTGCTGGACTCCGTGTTTCAGGACACCGCCATGGATGTGTCCAGCGATATTTCCGTCCTGCAAACCCTCCTTGCCCAGGAGGGTCTGATGGAGGATGAGCTGACAAAGATGAAAAAACAAAATCAATCTGAGGAATAAGGAGAATCGATATGCAGACGGAACTGGATCAATTTGACAACACGACCCCCAGCCTGACTCTGGAGCCCGAGCTGGAAAAGGCCCCCATTCCCATGGTCGTGGCAGAAGAAACCGCGGTCGAGAAGGTGCCGGAGCCGGTACTGACCCCGGAAGAGCAGCAGATGGTGGATGCCTTCGCCGCCAAAATCGATGTGGAGAACACCGCGCAGATCCTGCAGTATGGCGCCGGCACCCAGAAGAAAATGGCGGACTTTTCCGATGCCGCTCTGGCCAATGTCCGCACCCAGGACCTGGGTGAAGTGGGCGACCTGATCACCAGCGTGGTAGGCGAGCTTCAGGGCTTTGACGCCGAGGAGGAAAAGGGCTTCCTTGGCTTTTTCCGGAAGCAGGCAAACAAGCTGGAAAACATGAAGAACAAATACGCCAAGGCCGAAGTCAATGTAGAAAAAATCGGCAACGCGCTTCAGCAGCATCAGGTCCGTCTGCTGAAGGACTCCGCTCTGCTGGACAAGATGTACGAGCAGAACCTGGCCTATTTCAAGGAGCTGTCCATGTATATCCTGGCAGGCAAGAAAAAGCTCCAGGAGGTTCGGGAGGGTAAGCTCAAGGAGCTGGAGGCCGTCGCCCAGCGCACCGGCCTTGCCGAGGATGCCCAGGCTGCCCGGGACCTGTCCGACAAGTGCAACCGGTTTGAAAAGAAGATTCACGATCTGGAGCTGACAAGAATGATCTCCATTCAGACCGCACCCCAGATCCGGATGATCCAGAACAACGACAACGTGATGGTGGAAAAAATTCAGACCACTCTGGTAAACACCATTCCTCTGTGGAAAAACCAGATGGTACTGGCCCTGGGCATTGCCCATTCCACCGAAGCCGCCCAGGCCCAGCGTCAGGTCAACGATGTGACCAACGCTCTGCTAAAGCAGAACGCGGAAAAGCTGCACATGGCCTCCGTGGAGACAGCCAAGGAAGCGGAGCGGGGCATTGTGGATATTGAAACCCTGAAGAAGACCAATGCCGACCTGATCGCGACCCTGGACGATGTGATGAAGATTCAGGCCGACGGCAGAGCCAAGCGGCTTGCCGCGGAAGCGGAAATGGCGAAAATGGAAAACGATCTGAAGGTCAAGCTCCTGCAGATCCGCAACGGCGGCTGATA
>CAMEIK010000016.1 GCA_945918315.1 uncultured Clostridia bacterium | reverse complement strand
GTCTGGCAGCTGCGTAAGACTGATAGGCACATTCTTGTCCCGTGAAAAAACAGCCTTCCAAAAAAGGAAGCCGGGAAAATCCCGGCTTATCCTATGGTCGTGTTTTCGCTTTTCTTCTTTTCCTGCCCCCGTTTGAACCCCATATGGATGGCATTGACGGGGCAATTTCTTACGCAGTCGCCGCAGCGGATGCACTCGGCGCTGTTGCACGCCTTTGCCGGGTCCACCCCCATCCGGCAAACCGCTTCGCACTTGCCGCAGGACACGCATTTGTCGGCATCCAGCTCCATCCGGTAAAGGGCGATCCGGTTAAAAAAGCCGTAGATGGCTCCCAGGGGGCAAAGGTACTTGCAGAAGGGCCGGAAAACAACCAGGCACAGCCCAATCACCGCCGCCAGAACGAAAATCTTCCAAAGGAAGATCCCGCCCAGCTGAGCCCGAAGCATCCCGTCCCGCAGGGTAAGCAGAATTCCCGCAAGGGTTCCCGCGGGGCATAGGTACTTGCAGAAGAAAGGCGTCAGGGCGCAGAAAAGGGGCAGGACCACCACCAGCAGAAGCAATACGGCGTATTTCAGCCACCGCAGGGGCCGGTCCCCGGGGAATTGATTTTTCTTTACGGGAAAGGGCAGCTTGTGAAGCAGCTCCTGGAGGAAGCCGAAGGGGCACAGAAAGCCGCAGACGGCTCTTCCCAGCAGGGCGCCAAAGAACAGAAGCAGGCCCAGCACATAATAGGGAAACCGGAATTTCAGTCCCGACAGGAAGCCCTGCAGGCTTCCGATGGGGCAGGCCCCCACGGCGCCTGGGCAGGAATAGCAGTTGAGGCCGGGTACGCAAATGGTCTTTCCGGCCCCCTGATAGATTTTGCCGGTAAAGAAGCCCTTCAGATTGGCGTTGCTCAGCAGCGCCGCGGCCGCCTGAATGGAAAACCGTCTCTTATCCAATGCCCACACACTCCAAACAGACCCGCACCGCTTTCATCATTACCTGCCCGGGCTGCCCAAGGGCAATGCCGATTCCCATCAGCGCGGCTCCGAGCAATACCAGGGCGATACCGGGAAGATTCCGTTTCACTCCAGGTTTTCCTCCACCATTTTCACCCAGCTGTCATAGTCCATGGCCCCGGAAAAGGCCTCCACCACAATCTTTCCCTCCTGATTCACGAAAACCGTGGTGGGAACATAGCCGGTTTGCAGAAAATCAAAGTCCGAAGTGTAGTGAAGAATGGGGTAGGTGACCCCCGTGTCGTTGAGAACCTGGGTCACATCCTCCTCCACACCCTCCGTCTGGTAGATGCCCAGGATCTGCAGTCCCCGGTCGGCATAGGCCTGGCCCAGCTTCTGAAGGTCCGGCATTTCCCCCACACAGGGTCCGCACCAGGGCTCCCAGAAATTGAGGATCGTCAGCTTTCCGGCAGCAAAGCAGCTTTCCGTCCATTCGTTCCCCTCCCGGTCGGTGGTGGTGAACGGGATGTCAGAGGATACGCTTTCCTCCCCCTGCATCAGCGTCGGCTGTGTCTGCTTCTGCAGACCCATGCCTTCCGTTGTCTCCGCCGCGGTGGTCTCCTCCCCCCGGGCGCAGCCTGCCAGAAGGAGGGCAATGGCAAGCAGGCAAATCAGTATTCTATTCACTGGTATCCACGTCCTTTCCCACAAATAGAGTGACGAAGTATTCCGTGCTTCCGCGTCCCTATTTCATTTCCCATTCCTTATGGGCGCTTGCCTGCTCATACAGCCGCAGGTAGCTTTCATAGCGGGTTTTTTCCACCTTCTCCGCCGCCACCGCTTCCCGGACGGCGCAGCCCGGTTCCTTCCGGTGGGTGCAGTCCCGGAACTGACAGGACCCGAGATATTGGTCAAAGTCCGGAAACGCCAGGGGCAGATTTTCTGTCAGAATCCATTCCATCCGGTCCGTATCAAAGGAAGAAAACCCCGGCGTATCGGCCACGTAGGTGTCCTCCCCCAGCCGGTACAGCTCCACATGCCGGGTGGTATGCCGTCCGCGGCCCAGCTTCTCCGATACCTCCCCGGTCGGAAGTGCCAGCTGAGGGCACAGGCGGTTCAGAATGCTGCTCTTCCCCACCCCGGAATTGCCGGTGAAGGCAGTGATCCGGCCCCGCAGAACCCGGCTCAGGGTTTCCACGCCCTCGCCGGTGACGGCGCTGGTGCGGATCACAGGAAACCCTGCCCGGGTGTAAATATCCGTCAGGGCTTCCGCCGGGTCCAGGTCCCCTTTATTGACGCACAGAATGACCTCCACCTCCTGGCTCAGGGCAATGGCCGCCACCCGGTCAATGAGAAAGGGCTCCGTCACCGGGTTCACATGGGAGGCAAACACCACCAGCGCGTCGATATTGGCTACCGCCGGACGAATAAAGCTGTTTTTTCTGGGCAGGATGGCTTCCACCATACCCTTGCTGCCCTCCAGGCTGATTTCCGCCAGGTCCCCCGTCAGGGGTGTGATCCGTTCCCTGCGGAGAATCCCCCTGGCCTTGCAGGTTACGATTCCTCCGGGGGTCGCCACATCATAAAAGCCGCTGAGAGAGCGAAGAATCCTTCCCTGTACTCTTTTTTCCATTCAGTTAAACTCCACTCTCTGGGTCTGATAGAACTGCCCGTCGATATACAGGTCATAGGTCTGGACACCGCTGCCGGTCAGGGCCAGGATATAGCCGTTGCTTCCCGGCGCGATTTCCACGTTGCTGACGATCTGGGTCCCGTCCTGGAGAATACTCAGATAGTAGGCGGTGTCACGGACAGGCAGAGAGAACGTCACGTTCACAGGGGCCGGGGCCGTAGGAGCCGGGGCCGTAGGAGCCGTCTCCGTTTCGGGGGGCGCGGTGGTCGGCTGGGTAGTCTCGGTGGTTTCCTCCGTGGGCGGCGGGCCCTCGGAAATCTCCAGGCGGATCTCGGTATTCACATCCAGCTCCGTATTCTTTTCCTCCGACTGGCTGACAACGATGCCCAGGGGCTCATCGCTTTCCACATCCAGGGTAATAATATTCGTAAAGCCCCTGTCGTCCAGAAGCTTCAGCGCCTCCTGCTTATCCATTCCCAAAAGATTCGGCATCTTGGCAAACACGGTCTTGGGGCCGGTGCTGATCCACAGATTGATGGTCTGGCCGTTTTTCAGCTCTGTACCGTAGGAGGGGTCCGTCCGGATGACCCGGCCCTGGGCGTACACCGAGCTGTTTTCATACCGGCACAGGGGGTTGAAGCCCTGGCCGCTGAGGAATGCTCTGGCCTCCTCCTCCGTCACATCGATGAGGTTTTCCATCACCTTGACCTCCGGCTCCACACCCATACTCACCGTGAGGAAAATCTCCGTGCCCTTGCTTACCTGGTTTCCGCCTGCCGGCTCCTGATGCATGATCTGGCCCTTGGCATAGGTATCGCTGTACTGCTGGGGCTGCAGCCGCAGGATAAAGTTGGGGTAACGGCTTTCCAGCTCCTCACTGTACATAACCCCCTCCAGGTAAGGAACATCCACCAGGGTCTGCTCCTGACCCAGCAGGGCGCCGTTGAAAATGGCCACCAGGAACACCACAATGGCGACTACCGCCACCACGCTGCAGGCCACCACCGCGATGGCGGCCACACGGCTGCGCTCGGCTTCCCGGCGCTCCTCCTCTCGGCGGCGCTGCTGGGCACGGCGGATGGCATCGCTGCTGCGGGTCGCCGCCGTATTCTGGGAGGCCCGGGCCGATTCCGTTTTTCCGGTTTCCCGGCCCACGGAGGCACTGCCGCCTCCTGCCTTCGCCACCCGCTGGGCGGTATTGCGGGGCAGGAGATTCTCCATGCCCTGCAGGGGCCGTGTGGCGTCGTCGAGAACACTGTGGTACCCAAAGAGGATCTCCGGATTCTTCCGGAATTCCTCCATATCCCGCAGCATCTCCGTGGCGGAGGCGTACCGGCCATTGATTTCCAGCGCCATACATTTCATAATGATCTGCTCAAGGCCCTTGGGAATATTGGGATTCAGGGAGGAGGGCAGCGGCGCGCCGCCGTTGATATGCTGAATCGCCACCGCCACGGGCGATTCCCCGTCATAGGGGGGCCGTCCCGTCATCATTTCGTACATGACAACACCCAGAGAATAAATATCCGAGCGGTTGTCCGTATAGCCGCCTTTGGCCTGCTCCGGGGAGATATAGTGAACGGACCCCAGGGCCTCCTTGGTCAGGGTGCTGCTCTTGTTCATCACCCGGGCGATGCCAAAGTCCATCACCTTCACCGAGCCGTTTTTCAGCACCATCACATTGTGGGGCTTGATGTCCCGGTGGACGATCCCCCGGCTGTGGGCGTGCTCCAGGCCCTTGGCGATCTGCATGGCAAAGTGCAGGGTCTCTTTCCAGTTCAGGATTCCCTTGACCTCCATATACTGCTTCAGGGAAATCCCGTCGATGAGCTCCATCACAATATAGTTGGCGCTGTCCGTGGAGGAGACATCATACACCTGGACGATATTGGGGTGGCTGAGCATGGCCACCGCCTCGCCCTCCGCCCGGAAGCGGCGGCGGAACTCCTCGTCCCCGGAGAATTCATCCTTCAATATCTTTACGGCGACCAGCCGGTTCAGTCGGTGGCACCGGGCTTTATAAACCACTGCCATACCGCCGGTGCCGATGACCTCCAAAAGCTCGTACCGGTCGTCCAGCAGCTGTCCAATATAGTAGTTCATAGGCAAGAATAGCTCCTTTCAACCGGTTTACAGCGCGACCAGCACACTGGTCACATTATCCGGGGCACCCCGGGTCTTGGCGATCTCCAGCAGCCGCTGGCAGCAGCGGCCCTTGTTGACACCGTGGACCACCTCAAACAGGATTTCCTGATCGTCCATCATATTGCTCAGACCATCGGAGCACAGCAGCAGGAAATCCCCCCGCTGAAGCTCCTGGCGGAACATGTCACACAGGACTACCGCCTCGGTGCCGACGGCCCGGGTGATGAGGTTTTTGCCCGGGTAGGACTTGGCAAGCTCCGGCCGCAGCTCCCCCCGCTCCACCATCAGCTGCACCAGGCTGTGGTCCCGGGTAAGCAGACGGATGCCGTTTTCGGTGATGCCGTAGGCCCGGCTGTCTCCCACATTGACAATGGTGACCTTCCGGCCCCGGATGAGCGCCGCCACCAGGGTGGTGCCCATGCCGTCAAACTCTTCAAACTGTTTTGCCTGGTCATAGACGGTGAAATTGGCAAGCTTCACCGCGCTGCGGAGGATCTGGTCCGCCTTGTCCCAATCCGTGCCGGGACTCCACCGGCGCTGAACCTCCTGGACGAACACATCCACCGCCAGAGAGCTGGCAATGTTTCCGGATTTCGCGCCCCCCATGCCGTCGCAGACAACGCACAACAAGCTTTTCTTATCCAGCTGCGCAATCTGATAGGCGTCCTGATTCTGTTTTCGGACACTTCCCGGATCTGTCAGGCCCCAATACTGCATGGTAAGCCGCTCCTTTCCGAATTATTCTTCCTGTCCCTTCACGGACCGGTTGTATTTTCTTCTCAGCTGGCCGCAGGAGGCGTCAATGTCTCCGCCCAGGGTTCTGCGGACCGTGGCAGGGATGCCGCCCTGCTCCAATATTCTCTGGAATTCCGCCACCGCTCCCCGGGAGCTGGGCTTCAGAGGACTTTCCTCCACCCGGTTCAGAGGGATCAAGTTAAAATGGGCAGGAAGCCCCCGCATCCGTTCCAGCAGCTCCCGGGCCGCCGCCGGAGTATCGTTCACCCCGGCAATCATGGCATACTCAAAGGAGATCCGCCTGGAAGTAGCGGCATAATACCGACGGCAGGCAGCCAGCAGTTCCTCCATGGGATATGCCCGGTTCACCGGCATAATCCTGTCCCGCACCGAATCATTGGGCGCGTGGAGGGAAACGGACAGGGTCAGCTGCAGCTTCTTTTCCGCCAGGGCATCGATCTTCGGCACAAGACCGCAGGTGGAAAGGCTGATATGGCGCATGGAGATATTGAGGCCCAGGGGGCTGTTCACATTCTCCAGAAATTTGAGGACATTGTCAAAATTGTCCAGGGGTTCGCCGATGCCCATAAGCACGATATGGGAAATGGGAAGGCCGGAATCCAGTTGGGTAAAGAGCACCTGGTCCAGCATTTCCGCCGGCTCCAGCCGCCGCACCAGCCCGCCAAGGGTAGAAGCGCAGAAGGCGCAGCCCATCCGGCAGCCCACCTCCGTGGAAATGCATACGGTGTTTCCGTAGTGGTAGCGCATAAGCACCGTTTCCACGCAGTTGCCGTCGGATAAGCGCCAGAGATATTTAATAGTGCCATCCCGGGCGGATTCCTGCCTGCGCACCGCCTGGGGGGTATAGAGAGGGTACTGCTCCGCCAGCGCCGCCCGCAGCGTCTTGGGCAGATCCGTCATCTCGTCATAGCCGCGGATGCCCCGGTGGAGCCAGGTGTAGACCTGCTTTGCCCGAAAAGCGGGCTGTCCCATGGTTTTGAGAAGGTCCGCCAGCTCTGCCAGCGTCAGGGACCGAAGATTCATGGCTTACCTCCTGATTGGTTTCTGGGCTCAGTGTTTCCGGCGAAGCCGGCAGATAAAGAAACCGTCGGTATCGTACTGACCGGGAATGAGGGTCAGCATTCCCGTTTCGTTGGGCGGGAACACCCCGGGCAGCGTCAGCCTTTCCGGCTGAAAGTCCGGATGCTCTCCCAGGAAAGCCTCAATCACCTGCTCATTCTCCCGGGGCAGCACCGTACAGGTAGAGTACATCAGCACCCCGCCCGGCCGGACATACCGGGACACATTCGCGAGAATTTCCTTTTGCAGCGCCGGAAGCTCCTGGGTCTCTTTCAGGTTTTTATACCGGATATCCGGTTTCTTCCGGATGATTCCCAGGCCCGAACAGGGCACATCCGCGATGACCGCGTCCATGCTCTTTTCCCATTCGGGGTTGTAGGCGGACGCGTCAGACAGCATGGGTTCGATATTCCGGAAGCCCAGCCGCTCCGCTCCCGCCCGGATCAAGTCGATTTTGTGGGGGTGAATGTCGCAGGAAAGAATCTCTCCCCTGCCCCCCATGGCCATGGCCGCGGCAAAGCTTTTGCCCCCGGGTGCCGCGCAGCAGTCCAATACCCGCGCTCCCGTCTCGGGAAGACCCGCACACAATACGCTCAGCCGGGAAGCCGGGTCCTGCACATACAGAAGTCCTTCCCGGAAGGCCTGCAGCTGCTCCAGCCGCCCGGAGGACGCCAAGGTCAGACAATCGGGGCACCAGGGGTGGGGCCTCGCCGTTACCCCCTGGGACGCCAGTCTTTCGACCAATTCCGCGCCTGTGGTTCTGGTGGTGTTCACCTGCACGAAAAGCGGCGGCGCCTCGTTATCCGCGATGAGCATGGGTTCCAGCATACCCTTCGGCAGGGCCTGCTTCAGCAAGGAAACCAGCTCCCCGGGATGGCTGTATTTTTCTTCATACGAGGTAGGTTCTTTCAGCGTCCCCTTGGAACGGATTGCCGCCCGGAGGACACCGTTGACCAGTCCCGGCGCCCTGGGCTGGCCGGGACAATATTTTTTCGTCAGCGCCACGGCTTCGTTTACCGCCGCGCTTGCCGGAATTCTGTCCATGTCAAGAATCTGGTACAGTCCCATGTGCAGCACATCCCGCACCACCGGGTGAAGCTTCTTCCCATGGCAGAGCTGATTCAGATAAAAGTCCAGTCTGGCCCGGTTCTGCACCACACCGTAGCACAGCCGGGCAGCCAGGGCAGCGTCCCGGCTTTCCAGCCGGTCCCGGGCGGAAAGCTCCTTCACCGCCTCGTTGACCCAGGCGCCGCCCACTCTGCAGGCCATCAGCGCGTTCAGCGCCGTCTCCCGGGCGCCCATTCAGGTTTCCAGGGGGTGGCCCCGGAAGTAATCCACGGCGCCCATCCGTTTTCCGCCCTCGGCCTGGAGACTGCGGATCTCCACCGCGCCCTGGCCGCAGGCGATGCGCAGTCCGGTCTTCGTCAGCCCCAGGACCTCACCCGGGGTTCCCCGGCCCTCCGAAAGAACCGTTTCATGGACCTTAAACAGCTTACCCCCCAACGTCATGGTGGCCACGGGCCAGGGGTTCAGGCCCCGGACCTGGTTATGAACCTGCTCCGCGGGCTTTGTCCAGTCAATGGGGCAGAAGGATTTGTCCAGCATGGGGGCGAAGCTCACCTGGGCCGGGTCCTGGGCCTGGGCGGGAAGAATCCCCTGGGCGGCGAACCGGCCGAGTGTCTTGCTCAGAAGCCCGGCCCCCAGCTGGGCCAGCCGGTCCAGAAGCGCCCCCGCCGTCTCGTTTTCTCCGATGGGGGTGCGCACCGCGTCGATCATGTCCCCGGCGTCCATTTCCCGCACCAGATACATGGCGGTAACCCCGGTCTCCTTCTCCCCGTTCAGCACCGCCCACTGGTAGGGCGCGGAGCCCCGGTATCTGGGCAGCAGGCTGGCGTGGATATTGACGCAGCCGTACCTGGGGATGTCCAGCACCTTCTGGGGGAGAATCCGCCCATAGGCCACCACCGCGCAGATGTCCGGCTTCAATGCCCGAAGCTCCTCCACCGTTTCTTCCTCCCGGAAGGAATCCGGCTGGAACACGGGGATTCCGGCGCTCTGGGCCAGTACCTTTACGGGAGAGGCCGTCAGCTTCATTCCCCTGCCCCGGGGCCGGTCCGGCTGGGTGTATACGCCAACCACCTCAAAGCCGTCTTTCAAAATTCTGTCCAGGCACACCGCCGCGATATCCGGGGTGCCCATAAAAACAATACGCATGTTGTTCCTCCAGCCACGCAGCGGGCAAAACTCACCCTTCGTCCGCTCTCAATTCCTCGTCCGTCAGGAACCGTTCCATCACTTCCGTATACAGGATGCCGTCCAGGTGGTCCAGCTCATGGCAGAAGCACCGGGCAATCAGCTCCTCGCCCTCCGCCTCAAACCAGTTTCCGTCCCGGTCCTGGGCCCGGACCCTGGCATAGTTGGGCCGCTTCACCAGGCCGTATTTTCCCGGCACACTGAGGCAGCCCTCCGGCCCGCACTGCTCCCCGGAGGTTTCCACCAGGGTGGGGTTCACCAGCTCCAGAATCTCCTCGCCGGTGTCCACAACCACCACCCGGCGGAGAATTCCCACCTGGGGGGCCGCCAGGCCCACGCCCTCGGCGTCCACCAGCGTTTCTTTCATATCGTCCAGCAGCTTACGCAGCCGCCAGTCAAACTTCTCCACCGGTCTGCAAACCTTGTGAAGCGCGGGGTCCTGATCCGTAAAAATCCTTCGAAGTCCCATATCTGTCGTTCTCCTTATTCAAATCCGTTTACATCCACAAAGGCGGTAACGCCCCGGCTGGCCTTGTCCAGGCCAAACTGCCGCAGCAAATACGCCAGCAGCTGCCGGAGTTTCCGGTTCAGACGGCAGTTCACCGTCAGCCGGTAGCGGAAATGGTAGTTAATTTTGGGCACCGGGCAGGGGGCAGGCCCCAGACACCGGACGTTTTCCTCCCCATATTCCGGCTGGGCCAGGCAGGAAAGCAGGCTGTCCCGGAATTTCACCGCGGAGCGCAGCACCTGAGTTTCCTCCTCACCCTGGAAGGTGACCATGGCAAAGTCAGCGAAGGGGGGCGCGTTCTGCACCCGGCGCAGCCGCAGCTCCAAATCAAAGAAGCTGTCGTAGTCCTGCTCCGCCGCCAGACGAAGCACGGTATGCCCGGGGGTCATGGTCTGTAAAATGGCTCTGCCGGCACTGTCGCCCCGACCGGCCCGGCCCACCACCTGGGTGATCAGGTCGAAGGTCATCTCCCCGGCCCGGTAGCCGCCGGTGTACAGGCTCATATCCGCGTCCAGCACGCCAACCAGGGTTACCCGAGGCAGGTTCAGGCCCTTGGCAACCATCTGGGTACCCAGCAGCACCGTATCTTCTCCGGTCTGGAATTCGGACAGGAGCTTTTCGTGGGTATTCACCGCGCTGACGGTATCGGCATCCATCCGCCGGACCTGCATATCGGGAAACAGCTCCGCAAGCTCCCGCTGGACCTTCTGGGTTCCGGTGCCGATGGTCTTCAGAGGACCGCCGCAGTCGGGGCACCGGTCGGGCACGGGCTGGGAGTAGCCGCAGTAGTGACACATGAGCCGGTTGTTGGCGCTGTGGTAGGTCAGGCGGACACTGCACCGGGGGCACTCCGGCGCTTTTCCGCAGTCCACGCAGACAAGGGCCCGGCTGTTTCCCCGGCGGTTTAAGAGCAGAATTGCCTGCTTCCCCGCTTCCTTTGTTTCCAGGATTCCTTCCCGGAGGGGAATGCTCAGGGAGGTATCGTTTCCCTGGCGAAGCTCCTGGGTCATGTCCACAATTTCCACCTGGGGAAGGGGCCGCCCGTTGAACCGGCGGCGCAGGGTGTAGAGGGTGTAATCCCCCTGCCTGGCATGGTACATGGTCTCGATGGCGGGGGTGGCAGACCCCAGCACCACCAAAGCCTTCTCCCGGATTCCCCGCCACAGGGCCACTTCCCTGGCACTGTACCGGGGGTTCATTTCCGATTTATAGGAATGCTCATGCTCTTCGTCCAGAATGATGAGCCCCAGGGTTTCGCAGGGGGCAAACACCGCCGAACGGGTGCCAACCACCACTCTGGCCTCTCCCCGGCGGACCCGGTTCCACTGGTCATACCGTTCCCCTTCGCCGAGACTGCTGTGAAGCACCGCCACCAGGTCATGAAACCAGGCGGTAAGCAGTCCCAGAAGCTGGGGTGTCAGGGCAATCTCCGGAACCAGAAGCATGGCGCTTCCGCCCCGGTTCAGGCACTGCTGAATCAGCCGGATATAGACCGAGGTTTTTCCCGAGCCGGTTACGCCGTACAGCAGGGCAGCGCCGGGGGTCTGCCGCCCCATCTGTTCCAAAAGGCCTTCAAAGCATTGCTGCTGTTCTTCGTTTAATACCAGGGGGCCTTCCAGGACGGCGGGCTTGATTTCGCTGCACCGGAGCACCGCACGCTGGCTCAGGGTCAGGTAGCCCAGCTTTTCCAGCCGGTTCACCGTGGCGGCGGAGGCGCCGGTATAGTAGAGGATGTCCTTCACCGCCGCGCTGCCAACGCCGCACAGCAATTCCAGTACGCTTTTTTGCATGGCCGCGCTTTTGGGGCGGGAAGCGGCAAATTCCATGGCCTCCTCGGTACTGACCGCGAGTGACGCCACCCGTTCAGTTTTGTCCCCGGTTCGCCGGATATACTCCTTTTCCCCTGAGACCCACTTCTTTTGCAGCAGATAGGAAAGCAGGCTTCCCAGCTGTTCCTCGTCGGGGATTACCTGGCGCAGCGCCGGGGCATCCGCCGTACCGCCCAGCTCCTCCAGCCGGAGCAGGACCTCTTCGGCCCCAGCCTTCCGTGGCTTCCTTTCCCTCCAGCTCCGGTCATCGGTCAGCGAAAAGGTACTGCGGACCCGGAACCAGGCTCCCGCCGGGAGCATAAGACGAACCGCGTCGTAAAAGGTGCAGAAATACCGTTCCCTGAGAAATGCCGCAAGACGGAGCTGCAAAACCGTAAGCAGGGGGGTCTCCTCCAGAGGTGCCTCCACTGCCTTCAGTCCCGTCTCATCTCCGTCTTCGATTGCCAGCACCACGCCCTCGGTGATTCGGCTGCCCCTGCCAAAGTTCACGCGGACCCGGTGACCGGGCTGCAGGGCCATCCCCTCCGGGACGCGGTAGGAATAGGGTTTATCAATGGCAAAGGAGGCCGCTTCCACGGCAATTTTTGCTATCATGCGGGGCCTCCCTCTTTCGCTTACTTATATTCTTCCTTCATATAGCCGGACAGCTCGCCGTCGGCAACTTCATGGATGGCCATGGTCACAGGCTTCTCCGGCAGGTCCTCGTGAAGCTCCTCGGCCTCCTCGGCAATCTGACGGGCCCGCTTGGCAACCACATTCACCAGAAGATACCGGCTGTCAACCTTTTTCAGCAAATCCGCGACAGGTGGATAAAGCATAATTCATTCCTCCAAAATTCAGTAATCTATATTCTATCACAGGGGCAATTTTTCCGGCACAGGCCGGAATCGCCCTCCGCGCAATTGACAAATCATCCAATGTGCTTGTCGGCTTCCTTCCGTGAAACGACATATTGGAATTT
>CAMEIK010000015.1 GCA_945918315.1 uncultured Clostridia bacterium | reverse complement strand
AAGGGATTCCTTAATTGTCCATTGTCAATTGTCAATTGTCAATTAAATTCCCCTTAAATGAATTATTCATCCACCACGGTGAGACGGATGCCCTCTTTGGCACAAAGCTCTCTGGCAAAGGCCGGACAACTGGTATCCGTGATGATTTCCTCCAGATCGGCGATGGTACCGTAGGCCATCAGGCTTTCCTTGCCGAATTTGCTGCCGTCGGCCAGCAGGAAGGTGTGCAGGCTCTGCTGGATGGCAAGCTTCTTGAGTTCATATTCAATGTAGGTGGACACATTCAGCTTCCCGTTGGGAGAAACCCCCGAGGCGCCCAGGAAGGCCTTGGCGCAGCGGTAGCGGCCCAGGAATTCCAGGGTGCTCACATCGGCGACGGAATTGGTCCTGCGATTGAGAAGCCCCGGCAGGACAATGAGCTCCACATTGGGGAAGGCGGAGGCCCGGGCAAGAATAGACAGGTTTCCCGTGATAATGGTCACATGCTTGGCGGGGGAGAGGAAGTCCATCAGGTGCATGGTGGTGGTACCGGGATCAATATATAAGGTATCATTGTCCTGAATCAGGTCCTGGGCGTACTGGGCAATGCGCCGCTTGCCGTCGGCGTGGAGGTCCGACCGGTGGGTAAAGAGGGGGACCTCCTGGGTGCTGAGGATACGCACGCCGCCGTAAATCTTCTCCACTGCCCCGGAGGAGACCAGCTTGGCGACATCGGAGCGGACGGTATTCATGGAGGTTCCGAAGACACGCTGCAGCTCCTCCATGGTGATACTGCCCCGCTGGGCAATGAGGGAAAGCATCTGCTTCTGTCTGACTTCTTTCATGGAGGGAAACACTCCTTTCAGGGCACGGTGTGAACGCGTTGGAACAATCTGCAACTACTATATCCTTTTTTTTGTAAATTGTCAACTGTTTTGTAAAATTAGTAACTTTAATATTTTTGTCAGTGAAATTTCACAAGAAAATCACAACCTGTCGTTGACAGTTTGGGGATGGTGTGTTACAATTCAGATGAAATTGTCTGCCCGGTTCCGGACGGATAACACATTATCATTAACAGGAGGATATTAGATTATGGCTAAAGTAAGAGTAGGCGTCGCGGGTTACGGCACCATCGGTCAGCGTCTGGCGGACGGCGTTGCCATGCAGGAGGATATGGAGCTTGTCGGCATTGCTGATCTGGCTCCCACTCTGGCGATCCGGGCTCTGCGGGAGAACGACATGATCGGCGCCAACGGCGTCAAGTATAACCTCTATCTGGTAAACGGCGCGGACCGTGCCGCCTTCGATGCCAAGGACATCCCTGTGGCCGGTACCTTTGAGGAGCTGTGCAGCAAGGTTGACATCATGCTGGACTCCGCTCCCGGCGGCGTGGGCGCGAAGAACAAGGTCATCTATGAGAAGATGGGCGTGAAGGCCATTTTCCAGGGCGGTGAGAAGAACAGCGTTGCCGATGTGTTCTTCCATGGCTATGCCAACTATGAAAAGGGCCTGGGCCAGAACTATCTGAAGCTCACCTCCTGCAACACCACGGGCCTCATTCGTACCGTGGACTGCCTGGACCGTGCCTACGGCGTGGACAAGGTTGCCATCACCATCATCCGCCGTGTGGCCGACCCCGGTGACTACCATCGCGGACTGACCAACGCCCTGCAGATCGACAAGGCTCCTTCCCATCAGGCCGTTGACCTCATGACCATCATGCCCCATGTCCAGGCTACCGGCATTCTGGTACATACTCCCGTGACCCACGGCCACATCATCACCGTGCTGGCCTCCGGCAAGGACGGCCGGAAGATCACCCGGGACGAGGCCCTGGCCGCCTTCCGCGCCCATCCCCGTATCCGCACCGTCACCATCGACGAGGGCTTCATGGGCAACGCTTCCTTCTTCAAGTATGGCCGTGACCTGGGCAACCGCCGGGGCGACATTTATGAAATCGGCCTGTGGGAGGACTCCGTGGTGGAGAGCGGCAACGACATTATGTACGCCATCCACATCCCCCAGGAGAGCGTCACCATCCCCGAGACCATGGACGCTATCCGCGCCGCTATGAAGATGCAGCTGACCCGGGAAGAGGGCACTGCCGCTACCAACAAGTATCTGAAAATCGGCCGCTTCAAGTAAGGAGAGAGCTGCATGCGATTCGGAATCAAAACCCTGGATGAGGCGGAGGTCAGGGGCAAAACCGTCCTGTGCCGGGTGGACATCAACCAGCCGGTGGACCGGGCAAAGGGAACCCTCAAGAGCATCAACCGCATCCAGGCCTGCGTGCCCACCGTCCGGGAGCTCAGCGACCGGGGGGCAAAGGTGGTCCTGATGGCCCACCAGGGCAGCGATATTGAGTATAAGAATTTCTACACCACCAAGCCCCACGCCGCGGTGCTGCAGCAGCTGCTGGGCCGGGAGGTCAAGTGGATCGACGACGTCTGCGGACCCGCCGCCCGGGAGGCCATCCGTGCTCTGAAGGACGGGGAAATCCTGCTTCTGGACAACGTTCGTTTCGTTTCCGAGGAGCAGACCCTCTTTGAAATGAAGCTGTGCCTGACCCACGAGCAGCAGGCGAAGACGCTGCTTGTGGAGAAGCTGGCGCCTCTGGCGGACCTCTATGTCTGCGATGCCTTCGCGGCGGCCCACCGGGACCAGCCCAGCCTCTGCGGCTTTGAGCAGGTGCTGCCGTCCTACATGGGAAGGCTTTTCGAAAAGGAATACTGCACCGTGTCCCAGGTTATGGAGGCGCCGGTGCGGCCCTGCGTGTTCGTGCTGGGCGGCGCGAAGATCTCCGATGCTTTCCTGATGATGAACACCGTCCTGAGCCGGGGCGTGGCGGACAAAATCCTCACCGGCGGTCTGGTTGGCAACATCTTCCTCACGGCCCTGGGCAAGGAAATCGGCAGCGGCAGCGTGAATTTTATCCTCAAGTCCAACTACGGCGAGTACATCGAAAAGGCGAAGGAACTGTACGCCCAGTACGGCGAGAAGATCGTCCTGCCGGTGGACCTGGCCTGGGTTGAGGAAGGACAGCGCCGGGAGGCCGCACTGGGGCAGGTCCCCGGGGACATTACCTCTCTGGACGTGGGCAGCAAGACCGCGGAAATGTACCGTCAGGAGATTCTTTCCGCCAAGACCGTCTTCGTCAACGGCCCCATGGGCGTCTTTGAGCAGGCTCCCAGTGAGCTGGGCACCAAGGCGGTGTGGCAGGCGCTGGCGGACACCGAGGGCTTTACCGTCCTGGGCGGCGGCGACAGCATTACCGCTACGGAAAAGTACGGCCTGGCCTCCCAAATGGGCTATATCTGCACCGGCGGCGGCGCGTTGATCCGGTTCCTTACCGGCGAGGAGCTGCCTGTTGTGAAGGCCCTTCGCCACGGGGCGGAACTGTGCAAATAACAAACGAGGTGAAAGACCATGGATGTATCTAAGAAGAAGGAACTGCAGGCCCTGGCTGTCCGTATCCGCATGGCGGCGCTGGAGGCCATTCACTCCCTGGGCTCCGGCCACATCGGCGGCGCCCTGAGCATCTGTGATGTGCTGGCGGTGCTCTACGGCGGCGAAATGCGGGTGGATCCCCAAAATCCCCAGTGGCCCGAGCGGGACAAGCTGGTGTGCTCCAAGGGCCACGCGGGCCCCGGTGTCTACGGCACCCTGGCCGTCAAGGGCTTCTTCCCCTATGAGGAGCTGAAGACCCTGAACCGCCCCGGCACCCGGCTTCCCAGCCACTGCGACCGGAACAAGACCCCCGGTGTGGATATGACCACCGGCTCCCTGGGTCAGGGCACCTCCCTGGCCTGCGGCATGGCCATGGGCGAAAAGCTCCGGGGCCGTGACAGCCGTGTGTTCCTCATCGTGGGCGACGGCGAAAGCAACGAGGGCCAGGTCTGGGAGGCGTTCTCCTTTGCCGCGGCCAAGAAGCTTGATAATCTTGTGGTGCTGCTGGACTGGAACAAGCGGCAGCTGGACGGCTGGACCGAGGATGTTCTGTCCATGGGCGACTATGTGGAGAAGTTCAATGCCTTTGGCTTTGACACCGTAAAGGTGGACGGCAACGATGTGGAGGCTCTGCAGGGCGCTCTGGAGCGTACCCGTGTGGGTAACGGCAAGCCCTTTGCCATCGTCATGGACACCGTGAAGGGCGCGGGCATCAAGGAGGTCGCCGAGACCGTGATGAACCACTCCCTGACGGTAAACGACGAGCAGTACACAAGATGGATGGCTCAGCTGCAGTCTGAGCTGGACGCGCTGGAGGGCTGAGCTATGGAAATTGTCTACAACGGTGAAATGGATAAGCGGGCCTGCAAAGAGGTGCTGGGCCGGGTGATTCCCCAGCTGGTGAAGGAGGATCCGGAGATCGTCTACCTGGACGCGGACCTCATGAGCTGCATCGGCACCCTGAAGGGCACCCGGGACGTGGCGGACCGGGCCATCAACTGCGGCATTGCCGAGGCCAACATGATCGGCGTGGCCTGCGGTCTGGCTTCCGCCGGCTTCAAGCCCATTGTCCATACCTTCGGACCCTTCGCTTCCCGCCGGTGCTTTGACCAGGTGTTCCTCAGCGCCGGTTACGCCAAGAACGATATTACCATCATCGGCACTGACCCCGGTGTCATGGCTGCCATGAACGGCGGCACCCATATGCCCTTTGAGGATATGGCTCTGTACAACACCATCCCCGGCGCGACCATTATCGATGTGACCGACCCCACCCTGCTGGAGAGCGCCATCCGCCAGTGCGTGAACCGCAAGGGCGTCAAGTATATCCGGGTGGGCCGGAAGCAGTACGCCAAGGTTTACGCCGAGGGCAGCGAGGTGCCCATCGGCAAGGCCACCGTCCTCCGGGAGGGCGGCGACGCGGTGGTCTTCGCCTCCGGCATCCTGGTCCACGAGGCCATGAAGGCCGCGGAAACCCTGGCTGCCGAGGGCACTCAGATTTCCGTGCTGGATATGTTCAGCGTCAAGCCCCTGGACGAAGAAGCGGTGGTGGAGTACGCCCGGAAGACCGGCGCCGTGGTGGTGGCGGAAAACCACAACCGGCACGGCGGTCTGTACGCCTCCGTTGCCCAGGTGCTGTGTGAGCGGTGCCCGGTGCCCGCTGCCTGTGTGGCGGTGGAGGATGAGTTCGGCGAAGTGGGTCCCCAGGGCTACCTGCAGGAGCGCTTCGGCCTGACCGCCGACCATGTGGTGGCCCAGGTCAAGGCCGTCCTTGCCAGAAAGGGCTGAGCCATGCGATTGCGCTTCGGCTTCGGAACCTCCACCCAGGAGGTGGAGGTTCCTGAGAAAAACTTAATGGGCGAGCTTCACGCCAATGAGGTTCCCACGGGCCTGACCGGAGAGGCGGAGGTCCGCCGGGCTCTGGCCGAGCCCATCGGCAGCCCCCGGCTGGGGGAGATTGTAAAGCCCGGTGAAAAAATCGCCATCGTCACCAGCGACATCACCCGGCCAATGCCCACCTACAAGGTCATGCCCGCGCTGCTGGACGAGCTGTACGCCGCGGGGGCGCGCCGGGAGGACATCACCCTGGTCTTTGCTCTGGGCAGTCACCGCCATCATACCGATGAGGAACGGCGGCGCCTGGCAGGGGAGCGGGCCTTCTCCGAAATTGCCTGCGTGGACTGTGAACCCGCGGACTGCGTCCATATGGGCGTCACCAAGGCAGGCACGCCCGTGGATATTACCCGGGTGGTGGCGGAAGCGGACCGGCGGATCTGCCTGGGCAATATCGAGTACCACTATTTTGCCGGGTACTCCGGCGGCGCCAAGGCCATTATGCCCGGCGTGTCCACCCGGGACGCAATCCAGAGCAACCACTCCATGATGGTGCGGCCCGAGGCCTGTGCCGGCGCCCTGGAAACGAACCCCCTGCGGATGGACATTGAGGAAGCGGGGGCCATCTGCGGCATCGACTTCATTGTCAATGTGGTCCTCAGCGAGCACAAGGAAATTCTGAAGGCGGTGGCCGGCGACCCGGTGAAAGCCCACCGGGCAGGCTGCGCGTTTCTCGATACCCTCTACTTAAAGAAGCTTCCCCAGGGGGCGGACATCGTGCTGGTGAGCCAGGGCGGCGCTCCCAAGGATCTGAACCTGTACCAGACCCAGAAAGCTCTGGACAATGCCCGCCACGCGGTGAATCAGGGCGGCATTATCATCCTGATCGGCTCCTGCAAGGAGGGCATGGGTGAGCATACCTTCGAGGAGTGGATGACAAAATCCCCCTCTCCCGCGTCTATGATCGAGCGCATCGGCCGGGACTTCCAGCTGGGCGGCCACAAGGCGGCGGCCATTGCCATGACGCTGCAAAAGGCAGACGTGTGGCTGGTGTCGGACATGGAGCCGGACTTTGTCCGTTCCATTTTCCTGACCCCCCAGCCCTCCGCCCAGGCGGCCCTGGACGCGGCCTTCCAAAAGCTGGGCCCCGACGCCACGGTTCTTGCCATGCCCTACGGCGGCTCCACCCTGCCCCGGATTGTGGGCTGAGCGATTGATTTGATACAGCAAACAGAAAAACAGGAATTTGACGCACCAACCAAAACAGCATCGTAGGGGACGGGTTTCCCGTCCCACCCCATACGCGTCTGCGAATTCCGGGGGACGGGAAACCCGTCCCCTACGAAGTAGACCGACACCGGGTTCCCTGCCAAATTCCAATTTTTCGCATTGTTAACCTGATTGAATACATATTGGGAGGAATTACCAATGGATTACGCAAAGGAATCCCTGCGGCTCCACGGCGAGTGGAAGGGCAAAATTGAAGTGAAGGCCACCGTGCCTGTGGCCACCAAGGACGACCTGTCCCTGGCCTATACCCCCGGTGTTGCCCAGCCCTGCCTGGAGATCCAGAAGGATATCAACAAGTCCTATGAGCTGACCCGCCGCCACAACCTGTGCGCCGTCATTACCGACGGCACCGCCGTCCTGGGTCTGGGCGACATTGGCCCCGAGGCCGGTATGCCCGTTATGGAGGGCAAGTGCGTGCTGTTCAAGTCCTTCGGCGATGTGGACGCCTTCCCTCTGTGCGTCAAGACCAAGGATGTGGACGAGTTTGTCAACGCCGTCTACCTGATTTCCGGCTCCTTCGGCGGCATCAACCTGGAGGACATTTCCGCCCCCCGGTGCTTTGAGATCGAGCGGAAGCTGAAGGAAAAGTGCGACATTCCTATCTTCCACGACGACCAGCACGGCACCGCCGTCATCACCCTGGCGGGCCTGACCAACGCTTTGAAGGTCGTCGGAAAGAAGAAAGAGGATGTGAAGGTGGTCACCTCCGGCGCCGGCGCCGCTGCCATCTCCATTACCAAGCTCCTGATCTCCGCCGGTTTCCGGAATATTGTCATGACCGACCGGAAGGGCGCCATCTATGAAGGCCGGGATGGCCTGAACTGGATCAAGGAGGAAATGGCCCAGGTCACCAACCGGGGTATGGAAAAGGGCAAGCTGGCCGACGTCATCAAGGGTGCGGATGTGTTCATCGGCGTCTCTGCCCCCGGCACCCTGACCACCGAGATGGTGAAGACCATGAACAAGGACGCCATCGTCTTTGCCTGTGCCAACCCCACCCCCGAGATCTTCCCCGAGGACGCAAAGGCTGGCGGCGCGGCGGTTGTCTCCACCGGCCGCAGCGACTACCCCAACCAGATCAATAACGTGCTGGCCTTCCCCGGCATCTTCCGGGGCGCCTTCGATGTGCGGGCCTCCGACATCAACGAGGAAATGAAGATGGCCGCCGCCAGGGCCCTGGCCGACCTGATTTCCGACGATGAGCTGTCCGCCGATTACATTATTCCCAAGGCATTTGACAAGCGTGTGGGCCCTGCCGTTGCCAAGGCGGTTGCCCAGGCTGCCCGGGATACCGGTGTTGCCCGGATCTGAAAGGAGAATATGGTATGTTTGACGCCAACAAGGTAAAGCTTGGCATCGCCCCCATCGGCTGGTGCAACGATGATATGCCCGAGCTGGGCGCGGAAAACACCTTCCGCCAGACCGTCAGTGAGATGGCCCTGGCAGGGTTCACCGGCTGCGAGATCGGCAACAAGTACCCCACGGACCCTGCCGAACTGAAGCATCAGCTGGACCTGCGGGGTATGCGGATTGCCAGCCGCTGGTTCTCCTCCTTCCTGCTGACGAAGCCCTATGAGGAAGTGGAAGCCGACTTTATCGCGAACCTGGATTTCCTGGCTGCCGTGGGCGCGGACCGGATCAATGTCAGTGAGCAGAGCTGGTCCATCCAGGGCCAGGTGGATACTCCCATCCTTACCGGAAACCACAAGCCCGTGATGAATGACGAGCAGTGGGATATCTTCTGCGAGGGCCTGAACAAGCTGGGCAAAGTGGCCGCCGACCGGGGCTTCAAGCTCTGCTTCCACCATCATATGGGCACCGTGGTGCAGACAGCCGAAGAAACCGACCGGATGATGGCGAACACCGATCCCCGGTACGTGTTCCTGTGCTACGACACCGGCCACTTCACCTTTGCCGGTGAGGATCCCCTTGCCATGCTGAAAAAGTATACCGACCGGATCGGCCATGTCCACCTGAAGGATATGCGCCTGCCGGTGGTGGAGGAAGCCCGGAAGAATCACTGGAGCTTCCTGCAGTCTGTCCGCAACGGCGCCTTCACCGTCCCCGGCGACGGCGGCGTGGATTTTGACTCCGTGTTTGAGGTCCTTTCCAAGGCCGGCTATGAGGGCTGGCTGCTGGTGGAGGCCGAGCAGGATCCTGCCAAGGCCGATCCTCTGGAGTACGCCCAGAAGGCCCGGGCCTACATCCGCGCCCATACGGGTCTGTAAGAAAAGGGGGACGCACGGTGACATATCTTGACAGAAACGCTTCCCTGGTACAGGGCTACAATCCGTACATTGACGCGGACAAGGACGATATGGGCACCCTGATGGATGTGGGTCTGCTGGTTATGGAAGCGGGAGACACCTATCACATCGAAGAAACGCAGAAGGAAACCGCGGTCCTGCTGTTTGCCGGCGATGTGACCTTTGACTGGAACGGACAGACGGTTCGCGGCGCCCGCCCGGACTGCTTCCGCTACGAAGCCTACTGCCTGCTGGCGCCCAGAAAGACGGCCATCACCCTGACAGCCCACAGCCACAGCGAGCTGTACATTCAGAAGACGGTCAATGACCGGGACTACGCCCCGGTGCTGTACACCCCCGAGACCGTTCAGACCCAGCACGCCGGTGCCAACGGCGAGCTCATGGGCTGCATGCGCCGGGAGATCAAAACCTTCTTCGACTACGACAACGCCCCCTACTCCAATATGGTGCTGGGCGAGGTGCTGAACTTCCCCGGTAAGTGGTCCTCCTACCCGCCCCATCACCATCCCCAGCCGGAGGTCTACTTCTACCGCTTTGACCATCCCCAGGGCTTCGGCGCGGGCTTTGCCAACGGTGAGATCTACAAGACCGGGCACAACGGTCTTTCGGTGATCACCAGCGGCTTCCACTCCCAGACCGCCGCTCCCGGCTATGCCATGTGCTACGCCTGGGGCATCCGGCATCTGGAGGGGGACCCCTGGAAGAAGACCCGTATCGATGACGAGGAGCACGCCTGGCTCTGGAAGCCCGATGCCAACGAGCATATTTTCAAAATGGAAGGGGAAGAAACGAAATGATTGAGACTGTCCGCCTGACCATGGCCCAGGCCCTGGTGCGTTTCCTGGAAAATCAGTACATTGAGGTCGATGGGGTCCAGACCCCCTTCGTCCGGGGCGTTTTCATCATCCCCGGCCACGGCAATGTTGTGGGCCTGGGACAGGCTCTGATCCAGGAGGCCCACCGGCTGGAGGTCTATCAGGGCAAGAATGAGCAGGGCATGGCCCAGGCAGCCGTTGCCTTTGCCAAGCAGATGAAGCGCAAGCAGATCTGCGTCGCCACATCCTCCATCGGCCCCGGCGCCGCCAATATGGTCACCGCCTGCGGCACCGCCACCTCCAACAACATCCCCCTGCTGGTGCTGCCCGGCGACACCTACGCCTGCCGCCAGCCCGACCCGGTGCTGCAGCAGGTGGAGCATGTGAACTCCATGGCTACCACCACCAACGATGCTTTTAAGGCAGTGTGCCGCTACTGGGACCGGATCGTCCGGCCCGAGCAGCTCATGAGTGCCTGCATTAATGCGTTCCGCACCCTTACTGATCCCGCCAACACCGGCGCGGTGTGTCTGGCAATGCCCCAGGACGTGGAAGGCGAGGCCTATGACTACCCCGTGTCCTTCCTGGCAAAACGGGTGTGGCGGCTGGAGCGCCGTCCCGCTACCCAGGCTGCCCTGGAGGAAGCGGCTGCCGCTATCCGTGCCGCGAAAAAGCCCATGCTGGTCTGCGGCGGCGGCGTGCGCTACTCCGAGGCCCATGCCGAGTTCCGGGAATTTGCCGAGAAGACCGGCATCCCCTTCGGCGAGACCCAGGCGGGCAAGAGCGCCATAGAGTGGACCCACCGGCTGAACCTGGGCGGTCTGGGTGTCACCGGCTGCTCCGCTGCCAATGAGATTGCCGTGGACGCGGATCTGATCATCGGTGTCGGCACCCGCTACACCGACTTCACCACCGCTTCCAAGTGGCTGTTCCGGCACGATGCCAAATTCGTCAACATCAATGTTTCCGAGTTCCAGGCCCTGAAGTTGGATGCCATCCCCGTGGTGGCCGACGCCAAGGACGCTCTGCCCCGGCTGCTGAAGCTGCTGGAGGGCTACAAGACCGCCTATAACGGCGAAATTGAAGCTGCCCGCCAGAAGTGGGCGGCGGAGCTGGTGCGGCTGGACGGCGTGGAGTTTGAAGATACCGACGAGTGGCGGCCCATCATCAATGACGCCAACTACGGCTCCGCCCGGCGCTTTGCCCACGACCTGAACGCCGAGCTGTGCCAGACCACCGCTCTGGGCGCCATCAACGCCATGATGGAGCCGGGTGATGTGGCCATCGGCGCTGCCGGCAGTCTGCCCGGCGACATGCAGCGGATGTTCCGGCCCACGGGCATTGACAGCTACAATATGGAGTACGGCTACTCCACCATGGGCTACGAGATCGCCGGCGCCCTGGGCGTCAAGCTGGCCATCGGCGATGACCATGAGGTCTACTCCTTCTGCGGCGACGGCAGCTTCAATATGCTCCACGGCGAACTGATTACCGCCGTCCAGGAGCACAAGAAGATCATCGTGTGCCTCTTTGACAATGCCAGCTTCGGCTGCATCAACAACCTGCAGGTAGGCCACGGCAACGCTACCCTGTGCACCGAGCTTCGGGCCCGGGGCACCGACGGTGCCCTCTCCGGCAAGTTCCTGGACATTGACTACGCCAAGGTGGCAGAGGCTTACGGCTGCAAGTCCTACTCCGTCCGGACCATGGGCGAGCTGAAGGCCGCCGTTGCGGATGCCAAGACCGTGAAGGACTGCCCGGTGCTCATTGACATCAAGGTGCTGCCCAAGACCATGACCGACGGCTATGGCGCCTGGTGGCGTGTGGGCGATACCGAGGTTTCCGAGAATCCGGAGAACCTGAAGGCATACGAAAATCATCTGGCCCATGAAAAGGATGCCAGAAAATATTAATTGGGGGAGTAATTCGCTATGGAGAAGATTCTGAAAATCGGTATTATCGGCTGCGGTGCCATCGGTAAGGATCACTGCCGCCGGATCATGGACACCGTTCCCGGCGCTACCGTGGTGGCGGTTTCCGACTATGTGGCCGCTGCTGCCGATGCCGTTGCCGAGAAGTACGGCATCCGTTCCTTCGGCAACGACTGCGACGGTATGATCAAGGACCCCGAGGTGGAGGCCGTGGTCATCACCTCCATCGACCCCACCCATCACGACTATGTGATGAAGACTCTGGCCGAGGAAAAGTGGTGCTTCTGCGAGAAGCCCCTGAGCCTGAACGGCAAGGACTGCGAGGAAATCATCAACCGGGAGCTGGAGATCGGCCGCCGGCTGGTGCAGGTGGGCTTCATGCGCCGCTATGACCGGGGCTATGCCGAAATGAAGCGGATCATTGAGTCCGGCGAGATCGGCGCGCCTCTGGTCATCAAGGCCTGCCACCGGAACGTGAGCCAGGGCCCCGGCTTCAAGACCGAGAACGGCGTCACCAACGTGGCCATCCACGAGCTGGACATCTGCCGCTGGCTGCTGGGCGACGAGTATGAAGATGTGCAGTGTGTCAAGGTCCGTCAGAGCGCCAACTCCAACAAGGGCTACGATAACCCCCAGGTCATGCTGATGCGGACCAAGAAGGGCTGCTTCATCGATGTGGAGGTCCAGGTTGCCGACGGTTACGGCTACGACATCCAGTGCGAGGTGGTCTGCGAGAACGGCACCGTGAAGCTGCCCGACCCCTATGCCGTTGTCCGCCGCTCCCGTCCCGCCGGCTGGGACAGCCTGAATCCCGCCGAGAGCATGCCCATCATGACCGACTGGAAGGAGCGCTTCATCGAGGCCTACGACATTGAGCTGTGCAAGTGGGTGGAGAGCGTCCACGCCGGCAAGCTCACCGGCCCCTCCGCCTGGGACGGCTATGTGGCCTGCGTCGCCGGTGACGCCCTGAACGCTTCCCGTGGTACCTCTCAGTTCCTGAAAGTGGAGACCATGGAAAAGCCCGAGATGTACAAGTAATCTCCCCAAT
>CAMEIK010000014.1 GCA_945918315.1 uncultured Clostridia bacterium | reverse complement strand
AAACACGCGCGTTATTTTATATGGTATATTTCCTTATACACTTCCGTTGGGCATCCGGCGGTATCGTGCAGAGTGATTTCTTCCAGCCGCAGTCCGGGCTTTCCGCCCTTGCGCAGCCGCAGCAGGGCAAGACTGACGGGGCCGCCCTCTTTGTGCCGCACCAGCCGGAGCACCTTGGTCTGCAGGTTCCGGGCAGCACCGTCGGCGATCCATTCGGCCATATTTTCCGGGGGACAGACAAGAAAAAAGTCGCCCCCAAATTGCAGCGCCCAGGCCGCGCCGCGGCACAGGTCCTCCGGGGAGCAGCTTTCCCGGTGCCGGGCGGCGGGAAGTGTGCTGCTCACCGGTCCGCCGGAAAAGTAGGGGGGATTGGCGATACAGCAGGAAAAGCTGCCGGCGGGAAAAAGACTGGGAACCTGCCGCAGGTCAGCGCATATACTCTGCATGCGGACTTCCAGTCCGTTGCGCCGGATGTTCCGCAGCGCGGCCTCATGGGCGGCAATGTCCAGTTCCACCCCGGTGACGGTGCAGCGGGGATCCCCGGCGCAGAGCAGGAGCCCCAGCGTGCCGCCGCCGGAGCCAAAATCCAGCCAGCGTTTTCCTTTCACGCCCCGACAGAAGTGGGAAAGCACCATGGAATCGGTGCTCAGGGGGAAAACGCCCTCCGGCAGGTCCAGGGTCATGCCCATGGGAAGCTGTTCCATATGATCCTCCAAAGGAAGCTCTGATTCCTCCGCTGGCGACGTCTGCCGGCATACCCAGAGCTTTTCTAAAAAATCGGCCTGCGCGGCAACCCGCGCAGGCCGGTCATAGGTCGAGAAGTTACGCTTCCTCAATCGCTTCAGCGGGGCACTGCTCGGCGCAGGAGCCGCAGCTGACACAGACATCGGGATCGATGACGTAGGTCTCGTCGCCCTCAGAAATTGCCTCGACGGGGCACTGCTCAGCGCAGGAGCCGCACTTCACGCAGGCATCGGTAATTTTGTAAGCCATGGTTTTCCCTCCCAATATGTAAAGTTCTATCTGCGCTTGGTATACGCACCTCTAGTCTAGCATGGATTTGCAAAAAAGCAAGCTTTTTTTGAAAAAGTTTCGTATATTTCTTTCGGCGGTTGGCGAAACTTTTTCGAAAAAGGGAGGGATTTCCATGCGGTATGACCTGCGGGCGGCGGATATCATTCACCGGGCCGGAGAGCTGGCCCGGGAGCTGGGCCACAGCTATGTGGGCTCGGCGCATCTGCTGCTGGCGCTGTGTGAGGACAGCGGCTCCAGCGGCCAGCTGCTCCGCTGCCTGGGGGTTCGGACGGAGCTGACGATGGCTATGACCCAGCTTCTCTACGGCAGGGGAATTCCGGGTCTGCCCCTGCCCCAGGGCCTTACGGCAACGGCCCGGCGGATCCTCCGGGGAGCGGCCCAGGAGGCAAGGCAGCGCCGCAGCCGCCAGGTCAAGCCGGAGCATGTGCTGCTGGCCCTTGCCCGGCAGGACGGAGGCGCCGCGGAGGAGCTCCTGAAAATCTACGGCATTGGCGCCGACACGCTGTTTACCCATACGGTGGACTATTTGCGCTGGGAGGAGAGCGTTTCTCCCACGGTAAAGAAGGAGGCGGTCACTACGAAGCTTTTGGAACAGTTCAGTGAGGACCTGGTACAGAAGGCGTCCGGCATGGAGCCGGTAATCGGACGGGACAGGGAAATCGACATGGTTGTGGGAATCCTCTGCCGGAAGAACAAAAATAATCCGGCTCTGGTAGGAGAACCGGGGGTGGGAAAGACCGCCATTGCCGAGGGGCTGGCCCAGCGGATGGCCCTGGGAGATGTGCCGCCCCAGCTCAAGGATAAACGGCTGGTCAGTCTCAATATGGCGAGCCTGGTGGCAGGCACCAAATACCGGGGCGAATTTGAGGAACGGCTCCGGGATGTGCTGGCGGAGGTCAGACGCAGCGGGGATGTGATTCTCTTTGTGGACGAAATGCACACCATCGTAGGCGCCGGGGCGGCGGAGGGGGCCATCGACGCCGCCAATATCTTCAAGCCTGCCCTGGGCCGGGGGGAGCTGCAGATGCTGGGGGCCACCACCCGGGAGGAGTACCGCCGGTATATTGAAAAGGACGCCGCTTTGGAACGGCGGTTCCGGCCGGTGATGGTGGAGGAACCGGGGAAGGAGACCACTCTTTCGATTCTGCGGGCGCTGAAGCCCGGGCTGGAACGGCACCACCACCTGCGGATTTCCGAGGAGGCGCTGAAGGAGGCGGTGCGGCTGTCCGTCCGGTATCTTCCCGACCTGTACCTGCCGGATAAGGCCATCGACCTGCTGGACGAGGGGGCAGCCCGAGCCAGAATGGAGGAAATGCAGATTTCCAAGGGGGGCGCTGCCCGGAAGGCTCTGGAAGAGGAACTCCATGACGCGGTGCGGGAGCGGCGGTATGAAAAGGCGGCGGAGCTCCGGGACCGGATGCAGACCCTGATGGCAAAATCCGCCGAGGGCCGCCGGGCCAGAACGGTGACCGGGGCAGACATTGCCTGGGTGGTTTCCGCCCGGACGGGGATTCCTGTGGGCCGGCTGACTGCCGGGGAGCGGGAGCGGCTTCTGGAGCTGGAGAGCCTGCTTTCGGGTCATGTCATGGGTCAGAAAAAGGCGGTGGAGACGGTGGCGGAGGCGGTGCGCCGGGGCTATTCCGGCATCCGGGACGCGGAGCGGCCCATTGCCTGCCTGCTGTTTACCGGGCCCACCGGCGTGGGCAAAACAGAGCTGTGCCGTGCCCTGTCGGAGGAGGTTTACGGCAGCCGGGAGGCCATGATCCGGCTGGATATGACGGAGTATATGGAAAAGCAGTCGGTGTCCCGGCTCATCGGCGCGCCTCCGGGCTATGTGGGCTATGAGGAAGGCGGCAAGCTGACGGAGGCGGTGCGCCGCAGACCCTACTGCCTGGTGCTGCTGGATGAAATTGAAAAAGCCAATCCGGAGGTGCTGGGTGTGCTGCTGCAGATCATGGAGGAGGGGGTCCTGACGGACTCCACCGGCCGCCGGGTCAGCTTCAAAAACACCATTGTGGTCATGACCTCCAATGTGGGAAGCGAGATCCGGGGAGACGGGCTGGGCTTCTGTGCTTCCGGGAAGGAGGAGCAAATGGGCGATGCCCTCCGGCAGGTCTTCACCCCGGAGTTTTTGGGCCGTCTGGACAGCACCGTCCGGTTTGACCCCCTGACCGGGGAAGCCATGGAGGCCATTGCCGGCAAGTACCTGGGGCAGCTTCAGGAACGGGCGGCGGGCCTTGGGGTCCAGGTGACCTTCCCGGCGGAGCTTGCGGGTGTGTTTGCCAAGCGGTGCCGGGGCAAGGACGGGGCGCGGCAGCTTCGCCGGATGATTCAAACAGAGGTGGAGGGAGCCCTGGGCGGGTATCTTCTCCGGTGCAGCCGGAAGCCCTCCCGGGTCAAAGTCCGGCTGGAAGAGGGGAAAGTCACGTTTTTGCCCTGATTTTATAGAACAAACATTCGAAAATATAGGAAAATTGTTCCATTTCCCCCCGGAAACAGAAAATTAAACACAAAAAAGATTGATTTTTTGTGGATGAAGTATTATACTGTCTGTAAATGGAGCAAAAGGGCAGTAAAGTGGAGGAAAAGGGAAAGGAGGTGCGCCCATGATCGGCAAGTACAGCGCGAAACTGGATGACAAGAACCGGCTGTTTGTTCCGGCAAAGCTCCGGGAGGAGCTGGGGGCGTGCTTCTATGTGACCCTGGGGGTAAACTGCGGCCACCGGTGCCTGACGGTCTACACCGAGGAAGAATGGCAGCGGCTCAGCGACAACTATAATGCCCTGAGCATTTCCCAGCGTTCCGGGGCTACCAGCCTGATTTTTATGAACGCCACCGTCTGTACTCCCGACAAACAGTTCCGTTTTCCCCTTACCGAGAATTTGCTGCGCTACGCGGGCATTGACAGGGATGTGATGATCGTGGGCCGGGCCGGTCAGGCGGAGATCTGGGACGGGGCGGAATTCGCCCGGTTCGAGGAGGAAAACCTGAGCCCGGAGAAGCTGCTGGCTTCTCTGGAGGCAATCGGCCTATGAGTGAATTTCATCATGTTTCCGTGCTGCTGGCGGACAGCATCGACGCCCTGAACATTCGTCCCGAGGGCATCTATGTGGACGGCACCCTGGGCGGCGGCGGGCACTCTTACGAGATTGCCGGACGGCTCACCACCGGGCATCTTGTGGGCATTGACCGGGACGAAACCGCCCTGGCGGCGGCAGGCAAGCGCCTGGCGGCCTTTGGGGACCGGGTGACCCTGGTTCACAGCAATTTCTGTGAAATGGCTTCCGTAATCCGCTCTCTGGGCTATTCGGGGGTGGACGGCGTGCTGCTGGACCTGGGGGTATCCTCCCCCCAGCTGGACGAGGGCAGCCGGGGCTTTTCCTATATGGCGGATGCCCCTCTTGATATGCGCATGGACCGGGGGGATGCCCTCACTGCCTGCCAGGTGGTGAACGAATGGTCCTATGAGGAACTGAAACGGATTCTTTACGATTACGGCGAGGAGCGCTACGCGCCCCAGATTGCCGGGGCCATCTGCCGCCGCCGGGAGCAGGGACCCATTGCCACCACATTGGAGCTGGTGGACATCATCCGGGGGAGCCTCCCTCCCGCGGCTCTGCGGGAAAAGCAGCACCCGGCCAAGCGTACATTCCAGGCCATCCGCATCGCGGTCAATGACGAGCTGGGCGCGGTGTCAAAAGCCATGGAGGCGGCCATCCCCATGCTGAACCCCGGCGGACGTCTGGCGGTGATTACGTTCCACTCTTTGGAGGACCGGATCGTAAAATCTTCCATGGCGGAGGCGGCCCGGGGCTGCACCTGCCCGCCCAGCTTCCCTGTGTGCGTGTGCGGGAAAAAGCCGAAGGTAAAGCTTGTTTCCCGCAAGCCCATTTTACCGGGGGCGGAAGAACTGGCGGACAACCCGAGAGCGAGAAGTGCCAAGCTTCGGGTCTGCGAAAAACTGTGAAGGAAGGATGCCTATGGAACGGAAACCCGAAATTCAATATGTAGGGCAGTTCTATGTCCTGGGCAGCACGGCGCCCCAGATCGCCGAAAAGCAGAAAAAGAAAAAAGCCGCCCTGCCCAGGCTGAAGCGCCAGAGCCAGAAGGTGATCTATGTGGATCCCGTGGCCCTGTGCGGCATGGCTGTGGCGGCGGTGATGCTGGTGGTGCTGATCCTGGGCGCGGTCCGACTGGAAAAGAACTGGGAGCGGTATAATCAGGTGTCCGAATCGGTGTCCCAGCTTCGCCGGGAGAACGCCCTGCTGGAGCACAATTACCGTACCTTCTTTGACCTGGAGAGCGTGCGCGCTTCGGCAGAGGCCATGGGCATGATCCCCCGGGAGGAAGCCCAGAACGCCACGGTGTGGGTAAGTATGCCCCTGCCGAAGGCGGAGCCCACGGTGTGGGATGATATTGTGTGGTTTTTCAGGGGCCTTTTTGCCAAATAATCCATTCCATTCCCGGCATACGGACGGGTACTTTCCAATAAGAATAGGATAGCAGCTGCAGGTGGGCGGCGAGGGATTCCCTTGCTGCCCATTGTGACCATTTGCGCAGGCTGCGGACTCTTCTTTGGGAAAGGGCCGGTGGGCTATGGGAAAAAAGGAATGGGCAAGCCTGGGTCGGGTGCGTCTGGACAGCGGGCAGCACCGCAGAATCCTTCTGACCGGGATGCTGCTGGGCTGCCTGGCGTTTGTACCGGCAGCGGTCCGGCTGTATGGGCTGATGGTGACGGATTACAGCTATTACGCGGAGCTTGCCCTGCGGAATCAGACCCGGGGCACCTCGGTGACGGCGGATCGGGGCACCATCTATGACTGCAACATGAATATTCTGGCGGCCTCTGTAAATGTGGAAAACATTTATTTGGACCCCCATGAGCTGAAGCAGTCCAAAGCCGACATCGATGCCATCGCGGAATACCTGGGCCCCCTTCTTGACAAGGACCCCCAGTGGATCCGGGAGCAGGCGGCGGATATTACCAAGCGGTACAAGCAGGTGGGCAGCCGGGTGGAGGAGGAAGTGGCCGGGCAAATCCGCAGCTTTATCAATGAAAATGATATTTCGGGCATTCACATTGAGCCCACCTCCCGCCGGGTTTATCCCTGCGGGATGCTGGCCGCCCAGGTAATCGGCTTTACCAACAATTCCAACGCGGGCTGCGAGGGAATCGAGGCAAGCTATGACGCGTTCCTTTCCGGGAAAACCGGGAAGGTGATTACCACCAAGGGCAACAACGAAATGGATATGCCCTTTTCCTATGAAAACTATCTGTCAGGCCAGCCGGGATGCAGTGTGGTGCTGACCCTGGATGCTACGGTGCAGCAGTGCCTGGAAAACCAGCTCCAAACCGCCATCGCCAAGTATGATGTGCGAAACGGCGCCTTCGGATTGGTCATGAACTGCAAGACCGGCGCGATCCTGGCCATGGCCACGCTGGGAAGCTATGATCCCAACCGGTATCAGGAAATTGCGGACCCGGCGGAAAGGGCAAAGCTGGAAGCGCTGAAAGAAAGCGGGGACGACAGCGCCTATCAGGAAGCGCTGACCGCCGCCCGGCTGAAGCAGTGGCGAAACCGGGTTCTCTCCGATGGCTATGAGCCGGGGTCCACCTTTAAGGTGCTGACCATGGCCGCGGCATTGGACTGCGGGGCCATTGATTTAAATACCAATTTTTACTGCCGGGGCGCCGAGCAGATCCCCGGGCGCTCCCAGCGGCTTCACTGCTGGCGTTCCGCCGGCCATGGGGCGGAGAAGACACCCCAGGCTCTGCAGAATTCCTGCAATATCGCCTTTGCCCATATTGCCCTGAAGCTGGGCGGGGAGCGGTTCTATGAATATGTGCAGCGGTTTGGCGTGCTGGAAAAAACCGGAATTGACCTTGCCGGTGAGAGCAAGGGGGTTTTCTTTGACAAGGCCCTGGTGACGGATACGGACAAGTGGGGCACGGCCTCCCTGACCTCCGGTTCCTTCGGCCAGACCTTTAAGCTGACGCCTTTGCAGCTTGTCCGGGCCATTTCCTCCGTGGTAAACGGGGGGTATCTGGTGGAGCCCTATATCGTCTCGGAGGTGCTCAGCGCCGACGGGGACACGGTTCTGCGGCAGGAGCCCACGGTGGTCCGCCGGACCATTCAGGAATCCACCTCCCGGACCATGCGGGAGCTCATTCGTTCCGTGGTCACGGAGGGTACCGCGAAAAATGCCAACGTAGCCGGCTATTCCATCGGCGGAAAGACCGGCACCAGCGAGAAGATCGATGTGTTTGATGAAAACGGCCAGCGGGTCCAGGATAAGATCGTGTCCTTTGTGGGGATTGCCCCCATGGAGGACCCGGAGTATATTGTTCTGGCGGCCCTGGACACCCCCTCCCGGTCCACGGGAATCTATATTTCCGGCGGCGTCATGGCGGCTCCCACGGTGGGCGCCATCCTCAGTGATATTCTTCCCTACCTGGGTGTGGAAAAGACGGTGCTCCCGGAGGATGCCGCCCGGGAAGTGGTGATCGGAGAGTATTCCGGCATGACCCGGAAGGAGGCGGAGAAGGCCCTGAAGGCGCTGGGCCTTTCGGCTTGCTTTTCCGGCTCCGCCGAAACCGTCACCGGCCAGATACCGGCGGCGGGCAGTACCGTCCCCGGGGGCAGTGAGCTTTTCTTGTATCTGGGGGAGCAGGCGCCGGAGGAGGCGGCAACCGTACCGGACTTTTCCGGTATGAACCGGCAGCAGGCCGCCGACGCGGCGGACAAAGCGGGGGTGTACATCCGCTGTACCGGAAACCCGGACACGGCAATGGGTGTGGTGGTAACGGCCCAGGACCGGCCCGCGGGGGAAACGGTTTCCCGGGGGACCACAATCACCCTGGGATTTACGGATATTGGTGCCCGGGATTAGGGCAGGAGGTACTTATGAAGCTGAAAGATTTACTGCGGGAGGTTCCGGTAACGGAGCTTCACGCAGACCCGGAAACGGAAATCGGGGAGGTTTTCTATGACTCCCGAAAGGTAACACCCGGCAGCCTGTTTGTGGCGGTGTCCGGATTTGCCTCCGACGGCAACCGGTTTATTCCCATGGCCCTCCAAAAGGGAGCCGCCGTGGTGGTCACGGCCCGCCGCCCCCAGGAGGAGCTTCCCTATGTGCTGGTGGAATCCGACCGGCTGGCCCTGGCTCTGATTTCTGCGAACTATTTTGGCCGTCCTGCGGAGCGTATGCGCGTCATCGGTGTCACCGGTACCAACGGAAAGACCTCCGTGACGCTGCTTCTCAAGCAGGTTCTGGAAAAGTGCCTGGGGGCCAAGGTGGGCCTTGTGGGCACCATGGGCAACATGATCGGACAGGAAGTGATTCCCACCGAGCGCACCACGCCGGAAAGCTTTGAACTCCAGGCTCTGTTTGCCCGGATGGCGGAGGCGGGCTGCGGCTATGCCGTCATGGAGGTTTCCAGCCACGCGGTGTCCCTGGAGCGGATCGGCGGTATCCGGTTTGCCGCTGCCGCCTTTACCAACCTGACGGAGGACCATCTGGACTTCCACAAGACCATGGACGCCTACTGCGACGCCAAGGCGGAGCTGTTCCGCCGGTGCGACCGGGCGGTGGTGAATATGGACGACAGCTACGCCGGCAGAATTCTTGCCGCCTGCGGCTGCCCGGTGCTCACCACCTCGGTGACGGGACCGGGGGACCTGACGGCAAAGGACGTGTCCCTCCATGCCGAGGGAATTTCCTTTACCGCGGTGACGAAAGAGGAACAGGTTCCCGTGAAGCTGGGAATTCCCGGAAGATTCACGGTGTATAACGCCCTGACGGTGCTGGGCCTGGGGATGGGCCTGGGAATCCGCCTGCAAGACTGTGCCGACGCGCTGCTGGATGTCCAGGGTGTCAAGGGCAGGGTGGAGGTGGTTCCCACCCCGGAAACCCCCTATTCCGTCCTCATTGACTATGCCCACACCCCGGACGGCCTGGAAAATGTTCTGAAATCCGTTCAGGATTTCTGCAGGGGCCGGGTTATCGCCGTATTTGGCTGCGGCGGGGACCGGGACCCTCTGAAGCGGCCGATTATGGGCGAAATCGGTGTCAAATATTCGGATTTTGCCGTCATTACCTCGGATAATCCCAGAACGGAACGGCCTATGGCGATCATCGAGGACATCCTGGCAGGGGTAAAAAAGGAATTCGGACCATATATTGTGATAGAAGATCGGCGGGAAGCTATCAGATATGCTATGGACATTGCGAAAAAAGATGATATAATTGTTCTGGCCGGAAAGGGCCACGAGACTTATCAGGATATTGGCGGGCGAAAGCTCCACCTGGATGAACGGGAGGAGGTCGCCGCGCACCTGGTGGAATTGAGGAAACGCAATGGGTAGAATCACATTGAAACAGGCCGCCCGTTGGTGCGACGGCTATGTAGACGAGAAATACGCGGATGTAACCTTCCTGGGAGCCTGCAATGACACCCGGGAGCTGCAGCCCGGGCAGCTTTTCGTTGCCCTTCAGGGAATGCGGGACGGCAATGACTTTGTCCCCGCCGCCATGGCATCAGGAGCCGCGGCGGCGCTGTGCACCCGGAGAATGGGGGACTATCCTGCCATTTATGTTTCCGATACCCGGCTGGCTCTGGGTGACATTGCCCGGGGCGAGCGGCAGCGCCTGGGCATGAAGGTGGTGGGTATTACCGGTTCCGTGGGCAAGAGCACCACCAAGGAAATGGTGGCCCAGGTCCTCGGCGGCACGTACCGCACGGAGAAGACCCCAGTCAATCACAACAACGACATTGGCATGCCCATGGCAATTCTTGCCATGCCGGAGGATACCCAGGTGGCGGTTCTGGAAATGGGTATGAACCATTTCCGGGAGATGGCCTACCTTTCCTCCATTGCCAGACCCGATGTGGCATTGATTCTGAACATCGGCACCATGCACATTGAAAACCTGGGTACCATGGAGGGAATCCGCCAGGCGAAGTTTGAAATCGTGGAGGGCATGGGCCCTGCCGGAGAGCTGGTGCTCAATGGAGATGATACCATGCTGCGGAATCTGCCGGACATGCTCCGCCAGAAGATCACCTACTTTGGCAAGGATTCCGGCTGCGCCGTCCGCTGTCTGGATGCCCGTCAGGAGGAGGAAGCTCTTTGCTTCCGGGTGGAGACCCGGGACACCTCCTTCCCGGTGGAAATCCATCTGGAGGGGCTCCACTTTATCCCGGACGCCATGGCGGCGGTGAGCGTGGGGCTGCTTCTGGGAGTTCCCCCTCAGACCATTTCGGACCAGCTGAAAAAGTTCCGGAATCTTTCCGGGCGGCAGGAGATTCTCCAGGTTGGGGGCTATACCATTATTAAGGATTGCTATAACGCCGGTCCCGAGTCCATGGCGGCGGCGCTGCAGGTGCTGGGCACCAAGCACGGACGGCGGATCGCGGTGCTGGGGGATATGCTGGAGCTGGGTACCAGCGCCCAGGCGGAGCATTACCGGATCGGAAGGCTGGCCGTAGAAAGCACCGACATGGTCCTGGCCTACGGGCCCAACGCGCCCCGGGTCCGCAGCGGCTGCATCACCGGCGGAATGCCCGATTCCCGGTGCCGGGCGTTTCAGGATAAGGATGAGCTTCTTTCCGTGCTTCGGCGGTTTGCCAGACCGGGGGATGTGATCCTCTTCAAGGGCAGTCACGGTATGCATATGGAAACGGTACTGGAGGCCTTTTTGGCGGATAAGAAATAAACGCAGTGGAGGCAAAAGCATATGACAAGAATAATCCTTTCAGTGGTGGGCTCCTTCCTGGCGGCAAGCCTTCTGAATAAGCTGATGATCCCGGTGCTTCGCGCGCTGAAGGCGGGGCAGTCCATCCGTGAGGTGGGGCCCACCTGGCACAACAACAAATCCGGTACCCCCATCATGGGCGGCCTGATGTTTATCGCGGCGGCGCTGCTGTGTCTGCTGGTGAATCTGCCCGCCATGGGAGATTGTACGGTGTTCTATGTGTTCCTTATGGCCGCCTGCTTTGGTTTTGTGGGATTCCTGGATGATTTTGCCAAGATCAAGCACCACAAGAATCTGGGCCTGACCGGCCTGCAGAAGATTCTGCTGCAGATGGCTTTTGCCGCGCTGTTTGTCTACCTTATGTATAAGAAGGGCAGCCTTACCAGTATGCTGTACATTCCCTTCTTCAATGTCATTATCCATATTCATCCGATTCTTTATGTTATGTTCTCCATGTTTGTGGTGGTGGGGTGCGTCAATTCCGTGAACCTGACCGACGGCATTGACGGTCTCAGCGCCTCGGTGACCATTCCCGTCATGGTGTTTTTCGCCGCGGCGGCCTTTGTCATGGGGAAATGGGAAATCGCCCTGCTGCCCGCCTCCATCATCGGCGGACTGGCGGCCTACCTGTGCTATAACTGGCACCCGGCCAAGCTCTTTATGGGCGATACCGGCTCTCTGTTTCTGGGCGGCCTTGTGTGCGCCCTGGCCATAGCCCTGGATATGCCGTTGGTGCTGATCCTTGTGGGCTTTGTGTATATTGTGGAAACCCTATCCGTGATTCTGCAGGTGGGCTACTTCAAGCTGACCCACGGAAAGCGGCTGTTCAAAATGTCCCCCATCCACCACCATTTTGAGATGTGCGGCTGGAAGGAGGAAAAGATCGTCCTGGTGTTTGCCGGTGTCAGCGCCCTGATGTGCCTGATTGGCTGGCTGAGCGTCCGGGGCCTTGTAGGCTGGTAAAAGCCATTTGCTGAACTGAAAGGAGCGTCTATGGCAGCACGTTCTGTGCGTGCCAAAGAGGACCGCCGCCTATGGGGAAAACCCGCGGCGCAGACAGTGGATATTCCTTTCCTTGCCCTGGTGCTGCTGCTCCTGACGCTGGGACTTGCGATGCTGTACTCGGCAAGCTATGCCCAGAGCGAGTACGACACCGGCTACGCCATTTCCACCCGGTATCTGCAAAAGCAGGCGGTGTGCGCCGCCATCGGTCTTGCCGCCCTGTTCTTTTTCAGCCGGATTCCGGCGATGCTGTGGTATCGCCTGGCCTGGCCCCTGTACGGGGTGAGCATTGCTCTGCTGCTCAGCGTGCTGGTCATCGGCGAGGAGGTCAACGGGGCGAAACGCTGGATCAATCTGGCGGGACTGCAGTTTCAGCCCTCGGAAATCGCGAAATTCACCATGATCCTGCTGTTCGCCCGGCTGACCCGGGGCTTTGGGACAAAGGCAAAGCAGTTCCGCTATGGTGTGCTGGGCTTCGGTCTGGCTCTGATGGGAATCCTGGTGCCGCTGGCCCTGGAAAAGCACCTGAGCGCCATTATGCTGATGGGCATGGTGGCGGTTGTGATGATGTTCGTGGCCGGAACCAATCCCAAGTGGCTTCTGGCCGGGGCTGGGGCCGCGGCAGTGTTCCTGGTGGTCTATGTCAGCCTGATGGGCTATGCCGGGGACCGGATCACCGCCTGGCTCCACCCGGAGCTGGACCCGGGGGATACGGGCTACCAGATTCTTCAGTCCCTCTATGCCATCGGCTCCGGGGGGCTCTTCGGTCTGGGCTACGGCAAGAGCCGGCAAAAATATCTGTACCTTCCTTTTCAGTATAACGACTATATCTTCGCGGTTATCTGCGAGGAGCTGGGATTTGTGGGAGCCCTGGGGCTTATGGCGCTCTTTGCCATGCTGATTCTGCGGGGCTACTGGATCGCCCTGCGGGCATCCACCCGGTTTTCCACGGTGCTGGCGGCGGGGCTTACGACCCTGATCGCCGTCCAGACGGTGCTGAACCTGTGCGTGGTGACGAATCTGCTTCCCTCCACCGGCATCGCCCTGCCATTTTTCTCCTACGGCGGTACCGCCCTGGCGGTGAACCTGGGGGAGATGGGGATCGTGCTGAGCATATCCCGGGAAAGAAATGAGATAAAACGAGATT
>CAMEIK010000013.1 GCA_945918315.1 uncultured Clostridia bacterium | reverse complement strand
AAATCGGAAACATTTTCCTGCGGGCCGATGAGGGCATCGGCCCCTACAAAGGTGGGACTATAAACCGTCAAATTTCAATTTGTCGCATCGAAGAACGATACCGAGCGGGTCAGGGCAGAAACGACCACAGACCAGGTTCGTCACGACCTGGCCGCCCGCCCTGCGGGCCAAATTCCAATTTATCGTTTTGCTGGCCCAACCCGCTTTATAAAAAAGAGCTACCAGACGTCAAATCTGATAGCTCTTCCTTTTGGTAATCTTTCAAAAATGCCGCAGCCTTGGCTCACACTGCTTTTTGTGGTGTGAAATTATTCCCACTCCACCGTCGCCGGGGGTTTGGAGGTAATGTCGTATACGACCCGGTTGATGTGCCTGACCTCGTTGGTGATCCGGTTGGAGACCTTGGCCAGCAGGTCATAGGGAATCCGGGCCCAGTCGGCGGTCATGAAATCATCGGTGGTGACGGCCCGGATGGCAAGCAGGTGGTCATAGGTGCGGTGATCGCCCATGACACCCACGGTGCTGACCCCAGGGAGAACGCAGAAGAACTGGGCCATGTTCTTTTCATAGCCGTTCTTCGCCATCTCGTCCCGCAGGACCCAGTCCGCCTCCTGGAGGATCTTCACCTTCTCGGCAGTAACCTCCCCGATAATCCGCACGCCCAGCCCGGGGCCGGGGAAGGGCTGCCGCCATACAAGCTCCCGGGGAATGCCCAGCTGCTCTCCCACCCGGCGAACCTCATCCTTAAAGAGGCTGGCAAGGGGCTCGATCACATCCAGGAACTCCACATCCTCCGGCATTTTCACCTTGTTGTGATGGGTCTTGATCTTATCCGCGTCGCCCTTGCCGGACTCGATGCAGTCGGGATAGATGGTGCCCTGGGCAAAGAAGGCCTGGCTTCCGCCCTGACGGCGGATCTCGTCCCAGAACACCTTGTAAAACTCGGTGCCGATGATCCTCCGCTTTTCCTCCGGGTCCGTGACACCCTTGAGGCAGTTCAGGAAGTGCTCCTGGCAGTTGACCCGGACAAACTTCATATCAAAGAGACTGGTGAAGGTCTTCTCCACGAAGTCCCCCTCGTCCTTGCGCATGAGGCCCTGATCCACGAAAACACAGGTAAGCTGGTCGCCCACGGCCCGGGAAATCAGGCCCGCCGCCACGGAGGAATCCACGCCGCCGGACAGTCCCAGGATTACCTTCTTGTCGCCGATTTTTTCCCGCAGGGCCCGGACGGTATCCTCGATGAAGGAATCCATCCGCCACTGTCCCTGGCACCGGCACACCTGATACAGGAAATTGCGCAGCATCTGCTTGCCGTATTCACTGTGGGTGACCTCGGGATGGAACTGAACGGCATAGAGCCTCTTCTCCGGGTTTTCCATGGCTGCCACCGGACATACATCGGTGTGGGCCGTGACGCGGAAGCCGGCGGGAACCTGACTGATCCGGTCGGTGTGGCTCATCCACACCACACTCTCCGCCGGAACGCCCTCCATCAGCTTCGACTGGGGCACGTCCACATGGAGTTGAATCTTACCGTACTCGGAGGTCTCCGCCGTAATGACGGAACCGCCCCCCATCCAGGCAGTGAGCTGGGCACCGTAGCAGATACCCAGGACGGGAATCCCCAGCTCCAGCACCCTGGGGTCATAGTGGGGAGAAGTCATATCGTAGACGCTGTTGGGACCGCCGGTAAAGATGATACCGCAGTAACCCTCCGCCTGGATTTCCTCCGGCGTAATGCCATTGTAGGGTTTAATCTCGGCGTATACATGCAGATCCCGCACCCGCCGGGCGATCAGCTGGTTATACTGTCCGCCAAAGTCCAAAACGAGTATTTTTTCCAAGCAAATCCCATTCCTTTCCGGGCAACAAATATTCGCGTATTTTCTTTCTCCCCGCTCCATAGGGAGCGGGGAGATGTAAGTCGGTATAGGACCCGGGGAACCGTGTCTCCCCGGGTCCCGGTATGCTTACAGATTGATCTGGGCCACGTCCCGGTCAATGCCGGATACCAGGGCCTCGGTCTCCCGCAGGAAACGCTCCACCTGCTCCGGACAGCGGCCGATATAGGCGCTGGGGGTCAGCAGGGACTCCATTTCCTCCTGGGTCAGGGTAAACTCCTTCTCCTTTGCCAGCCGCTCCAGCAGGTCGCAGCTTTCCCCGTTCTTCATCCGGGCTGTTGCCTCCATGGAGCACCGGCGGATGATCTCATGGAGCTGCTGCCGGTCTCCGCCCCGCTTCACCGCCTCCATCATCAGGTTCTCGGTGGCGATAAAGGGCAGGTACTCCCGCACCGTCCGCTCCACGATCTTCTCATTGACATGCAGGCCGTCGGTGACGTTCTGGGCCAGGCGCAGCACCGCGTCACAGCACAGGAATCCCTCCGGCAGGGAGATACGGCGGTTGGCGGAATCGTCCAGGGTCCGCTCCAGCCACTGGGTGGAGGCGGTCATGGGGGCGTTCATGGCGTCGGCCATCAGGTAACGGGACAGGGAGCAGATCCGCTCACAGCGCATGGGGTTACGCTTATATGCCATGGCGGAGGAACCGATCTGGTTTTTCTCAAAGGGCTCCTCCACCTGCCGGTCATGCTGCAGAAGACGAATGTCGTTTGCCATCCGGTAGCAGCTCTGCGCAATGGAGGACAGGCAGTTCAGAATCCGGCTGTCCAGCTTCCGGGGATAGGTCTGGCCGCAGACGGAGAAGCATTTCTCAAAACCGAAGTCCCGGCTGATCATCCGGTTCATTTCGTCAATCTTTGCGGTATCGCCGTCGAAAAGATCCAGGAAGCTGGCCTCGGTGCCGGTGGTACCCCGGCAGCCCAGGAACTTCATATTGTCAATGACAAAATCCAGTTCCTCCAGGTCGGCAAGAAGATCCTGCATCCAGAGCGTCGCCCGCTTGCCCACGGTCACCAGCTGGGCCGGCTGATAGTGGGTATAGCCCAGGGTGGGCATGGCCTTATAGGAATCGGCAAAGTCCCGGAGGTTTGCAACCACCTTCAGCAGCTCGCCCCGCAGGTAGCGAAGTCCGTCCCGGTAGATTACAATATCCGCGTTGTCCGTCACATAGCAGCTGGTGGCGCCCAGGTGAATGATACCCGCGGCGGAGGGAGCAACCTTGCCGTAGGCATACACATGGGCCATCACATCATGACGGACCTCTTTTTCCCGGGCGGCGGCAACGGCATAGTCAATATCATCCAAATGGGCTTCCAGCTCCGCCACCTGGGCATCCGTGATGTTCAGGCCCAGGGCGTGCTCCGCCTTTGCCAGGGAAACCCACAGCTTCCGCCAGGTGCGGATGCGGGTGTCCTGGGAGAAAAGCTTCAGCATATATTCGGAGGCGTACCGGCTGCTCAGAGGGGATTCGTAACGGTCAGTCATAGTTCCTCCTTACCGCAGGATGATACTGTCCCGCTCCGGTCCCACGGACACGTAGCCGATGGGGCAGCCGATCTGCGCTTCCAGGTACTCCACATACTTCCGGGCAGTCTCCGGCAGGTCCTCCCACTTCCGGATGCCGGAAATATCCTGCTTCCAGCCCTCCATATAGGTGATAATGGGCTTGGCGTCATTCAGGCGGCTGGGGAAGGGGAACTCCTCCGTCCGCTTACCGTCCAGCTCGTAAGCTTCGCAGACAGGAATCTTGTCCAGATAGCTCAGCACATCCAGCTTGGTCAGGGCGATATTGGTCGCGCCCTGAACCTGCACGCCGTAGCGGGTCGCCACCACATCCACCGGGCCCACCCGGCGGGGACGGCCGGTCTTGGCGCCGTACTCAAAGCCGGCTGTCCGAAGCGCCTCCGCCTCCTGGCCGAACATCTCGCACACAAAGGGCCCCTCGCCCACGCAGGTGGAGTAAGCCTTCACAACGCCGATGACCTCGTCCAGCCTGGCGCTGGGGAGGCCGGAACCCACAGGGGCATAGGCAGCAATGGCATTGGAAGAGGTGGTATAGGGGAAAATGCCGTAGTCCAGATCCCGCAGAGCTCCCAGCTGGGCCTCAAAGAGGACCTTCTTCCCCTGCTTCTGCGCATCCCGGAGGAATGCCCCGGTATCACAGATAAAGGGCTTGATCTTCTCGCAGAAGTTTTCCAGCCAGGCGTCCAGGTCCGCCATGGTCACAGGCTCCGCGCCGTAGACTCCGGTGATGGTCAGGTTTTTCCACTCCAGAAGTTCCGCAAGATGCTGCCGGATATTGGGATTGTACAGCAGTTCCCCGGCAAGCACCGTCTTCTTCTGATACTTGTCGGAGTAGAAGGGAGCAATGCCCTGCCTGGTGGAACCGAACTTCTTGTCCGCAAGCCGGGCTTCCTCCAGCCCGTCCAGCATCCGGTGCCAGGGCAGCAGCAGAGATGCCCGGTCGCTGATTTTCAGATTCTCAGGGGTGATGGCAACGCCCTGGGAGGTGACCTTTTCCATCTCATCCCACAAATTCTCCGGATCCAGCGCGACGCCGTTGCCCAGAATGTTCACCACGCCCTTCCGGAAGATACCGGAGGGAAGCAGATGCAGCGCGAACTTTCCAAATTCATTGATAACGGTGTGGCCGGCGTTGCCGCCGCCCTGATAGCGCACTACCACATCATAGTCCTGGGTCAGAAGGTCCACCATACGGCCCTTGCCTTCGTCGCCCCAGTTGATGCCAACGATCGCACAATTACCCATTGTATACCCCTCTCAGTTCAGATGCTCTTCCAGCCGCTTCATGATCTCCGCGTAGGCTTCCTCAACACCGCCCATATCCCGGCGGAAACGGTCCTTGTCCAGCTTCTCATGCGTCTCGCTGTCCCAGAGACGGCAGGTGTCGGGGCTGATCTCGTCGGCCAGGACAATGGTGCCGTCAGCCAGACGGCCGAACTCCAGCTTGAAGTCAACCAGAGTCACGCCGCAGGTCTTCCAGAAGCCCTTGAGGACCTCGTTGACCTTGAACGCGTACTTCTCAATGGTATCCAGCTCCTCGGGAGTTCCCAGCTTCAGGGCCAGCGCATGATAACGGTTCAGCAGAGGATCGCCCAGCTCGTCATTCTTATAGGAGAACTCGATGGTAGGCTGGTCGAAAACAATGCCTTCCTCCACACCGTACCGCTTGGCAAAGGAACCGGCGGAAATATTGCGGATAATAACCTCCAGAGGGACAATGGAGACCTTTTTCACCAGGGTCTCCCGCTGGCTCAGCTCCTCGACATAATGGGTGGGAACACCCTGCTTTTCCAGATATGCCATAAGGCGGTTGCTCATCTGGTTGTTGATGATGCCCTTGCCCTGGATGGTGCCCTTTTTCAGACCGTTGAACGCGGTTGCGTCATCCTTGTACTCCACGATGTACAGCGCGGGATCGTCCGTTGCGAATACCTTCTTGGCCTTTCCTTCGTAAAGCTGCTCCAGCTTCTCCATAAGAATCATTTCCTCCTTATTCTGTATCTGCCCAAAGCAGAGGGTTTCCATACTTCCATTCCGGCAGGCATACATCCCACATTACGAGAAATCCCCCGTCAGGAAGCGGTAAAGTAAAAAATGGAAACCAGCCCCGAAAATTCTCCAGACGCTTGCCTCCACCAGTGAAATTTTACACGAAACGCCCATATTTGTCAACTCAAAAGGGAAAAATCTTTTTGCTTTCCCCCCATTTTCCGGAAAATAGGCGGATTGCAAGAAGAATGGGGAAAAATGCCTCTGATTTTCGGCGGTTTTTTTCCGGCGCGGTGTTGCTTTTTCCCGGAAGGGAATGGTATAATGTTCCCGTCCGGGCTTATGGTCCAGACTTGGTCAGAAAAAATAGAAAATGAGAAAAAGCGAGGTTAATCATTGATGATTGCGTACGGAGATAACATTAAAATTTTCTGTGGCAACTCCAATCCCCAATTCGCTGAAACCATTTGCAGATTCCTGGGCGTTCCCCTCGGCCGCGCGGAGGTCAAGACTTTCGCCGACGGTGAGGTTTCCGTCTCCCTGGAGGAAACCGTTCGCGGCGCGGACGTATTTCTGATCCAGTCTACCTGCAAGCCCGTGAATAACAATCTGATGGAGCTCCTTGTGATGACCGATGCCTGCCGCCGGGCTTCCGCCGGCCGGATCACCGCCGTCATCCCCTACTTCGGCTATGCCCGCCAGGACCGGAAGGCCAAGAGCCGGGACCCCATCTCTGCCAAGCTGGTGGCCAACATGATCACCGCCGCGGGAGCGCACCGGGTGCTCACCATGGACCTTCACGCCGCCCAGATCCAGGGCTTCTTTGATATCCCTCTGGACCATCTGCAGGGCAATCCCACGTTTGTGGACTACTATCTGAAAAAATTCCCCGAGGATGTTTACAGCCACGATGAGTTTATCGTGGTCTCCCCTGACGTTGGCTCCGTAGGCCGTGCCCGTGCCTTTGCCGCCAAGGTTCATATGGGCCTTGCCATTGTGGATAAGCGCCGCCAGAAGGCCAACGTGTGCGAGGTCATGAACATCATCGGCGACGTCCGGGACAAGACCTGCATCCTCTATGACGACATGGTGGATACCGCCGGTTCCCTGTGCAACGCCGCCAAGGCTTTGGTGGATGTGGGCGGTGCCAAGGCCGTCTATGCCTGCGCTACCCACGGCGTTCTGTCCGGCCCCGCTTTCGAACGAATTGAGAACAGCCCCATTCAGGAGATGGTATTCCTGAACACCATTCCTCAGCAGCAGAACACCCCCTCCGGCAAGCTCAAGTATCTGGATGTGGCTCCCGTGTTTGCCCGTGCCATCGAGCATGTCCACGGCGGCACCTCCATTGCCGACCTGTTCTAAGCCATGATCGGCTCTTCAAAAGACGCCTGGCTCATTGTCGGACTGGGAAACCCCGGCCGGGAGTACGAACGTTCCCGGCACAACTGCGGCTTCCGGGCCATTGACCGGCTGGCTGACCGGCTGGGGTGCAAAATCGACAAAGCCAGATTTCAGGGTCTGTATGGCAAGGTCCTGTATGGCGGAAAGGTCCTGTACCTCCTGAAGCCGCTGACCTATATGAACCTGTCCGGCCAGTCGGTGCTTCAGCTCAGTGCCTATTTCCAAATTCCGCCCCAGAGAATTATCGTCCTGTTTGACGATATTTCCCTGGCGCCCGGGCGGCTTCGGGTCCGGGCAGATGGCTCCGCGGGGGGTCACAACGGGATCAAGTCCGTCATCGCCCAGCTGGGAAGCGAAGCCTTTCCCCGGGTAAAGATTGGTGTAGGCGCGAAACCCAATCCGGACTATGACCTTGCTGCCTGGGTTCTGGGAGCATTTCCACCCGCTGAGGAAAAAGCGGTCAGCGCGGCCCTGGATGCCGCCGGGGATGCCGCCCTTACCATTCTTGACAAAGGTGTACCAGAAGCCGCAAACAGATTTAACGGCTTTCATCCATAGAAGCGGGGGGACACCATGGAGAAAAACCGCTCATTCAAACGCGGCGTTTTGATTTTTGCCGCCATCGCCCTGATTTTCCTGACCCGGCTCCCCGGCTTGATGCACAACGCCTCTCTGCATCCCGATGAGCCGGTGTTTTACAATTCTGCCCGTAATCTTGCCCTGTTCCTGACGGGCCAGGCGGATTCGTACGTTCCCACGAAGTTCTATCCCGAGGGCGGATTTACACTGCATACGCCCTTTCAGCTTCTGAAGCTTCTTTTCGGCTCTTCGGACACCGATGGCCGCTTCATCGGCCGGATTGCCGGCTGCGTGTATTTTCTGCTGGGTACGGCAATGGGGCTGAAGCTGCTTCGCGGGTTTTTTACAAAGGACCCTGCCGCTTCCGCCGTGTATCTTGCCACCATGCTTTTTGGCCTGATGCACATTGAGCAGTCCAGGTACGCCACCGGTGACAGCGCTTCTTTCCTTTTCCTCATGGTGCTGCTCTACTTCAGCGCCAAAGGCATGCAGACGGAAAAGTTCCGGTATTTTCTTCTGGCCGCGGCAGCCTGCGGTGTGCTGACCGCCATCAAATACCCGCTGATCTTCTTCCTTCTGATTCCCTATTTCGGCTTTCGGAAGGTCTTTTCCGGCAGTGGAAAAAAGGCTCTTTCCCGGGGCACCTGGAAGGCCGCCGGCTGTTTTCTCCTCGGTTTTCTGCTGCTCTCCCCCAAAACCCTGACGGATCCTACCTTCCTGTTCTGGACGGCCGCCCATGAAACCCACAATTACATGGCAGGCACCAACCTGACAGAGGTAGGCGGCCCCGTGAATCATCTGATTTCTGTCGTACTGTATACCCTGCTCTATTCCGGGCTCCCGCTGATTACCGGCATCACAATCTGGCAGGTCGGCAGGCGTATTCCTGCCGCAAGGCAAACCCAGGGCTGTGCGTATCTTTTCCGGTTCCTCGTTCCGCTGGTAACCGCCGGTTTCTTCGTATATAATCTTTTTGTTACCGCTGTTTTCATGCGCACCTACTATCCCTTCTTCGTAATCATCGACCTGTACTGCGCCGCTCTTTGCGGCGAATGGCTCCGACAGAAGGGCGGAAAACAGATTGCTGTCATTGCCGTGTGCCTTATCATGGCGCTGCGGGGCGGATATTATCTGTATATCCTTGGGGTGGATTCCGGTGTCACCACCATGCAGGAAATCATTTCCACCATCCCTGAGAATCAGTATACCTCCATTACGGAGCTGAAGCCGGGAAAAATGGCGTTCGATCAGATGGATCTGCCCCAGAAGGATTTCCAGGCCATGGATCTTAAGGAAGAACGGTTTGCTACGCCGGAGGGAATGGAACTGCGGGAAGGGGAGCTTCTGATCTCCACCTATCAGGAATACGGTGTGGGCACGCCTTATTATCTGCCGATCTTCCACAAAACCGTCCAAAACTATATTGACCGTTGGGCCGCGTTCAAGGAAATGAATCGTGCGTATCAGGTGGGCAGGCTGTATCCCGACCACTATTACACACTTTTCGGCTTCTGGATCAAGGGCGCCACCGGCATGCAATTTGAATTCCCCTGCAATGTTTTCTATCTGCGTCCAATAGAATAAGTCAATAAACTACGTTTTACTACAAAGAACGGGAAGGGGTTTTGTCCCCTTTCCGCTTTGTGCCGTGGAATCAAAAGTTTTCGCCCCGGTTCTCCCGGCAGCGCTATGGGCGCTGGAGGTGCTTTATGGAACAGCTTATCCATCTGCTTCACAATATTCCCGAATACCGCAGTCTCCTGGAAGGACTTTCGGAGAACCGGACAGCCGCGGTCACCGGCATTGGTCAGATTAACCGCAGCCACCTGATCGCCGGTCTTTGTCAGGACGCAAAACGCCCTCTGGTCATCCTTTGCCAGGACGACATTGCCGCCCGGCGTCTTCAGGAGGACTTAAAGGACTTTCTGGGGGTAACCGTTCCCATTCTTCCCGGACGGGAGCTGACCCTCTATGACGCCTCCGCCGTTTCCCGGTCCTGGGAGCAGAAGCGGATCGGGCAGCTCTATGCCCTTTCCCGGGAGGAAACTCCCATCCAGATTGTAACCTGGGAATCTCTCAGCCTAAGGACCATGCCCTCGGCTGTCATGAACGCTGCCGCCTTCACCCTGGAAGTCGGAAAGGAATACCCTCTGGAGGAACTCACCGCCCGGCTCACTGCCGCGGGGTACAACCGCTCCCCCATGGTAGAGGGTGTTGGACAGTTTACCGTCCGGGGCGGTATCGTGGATATTTACTCCCCCGGCACCGACAGTCCCGTCCGGGCGGAGTTTTTCGGCGACGAGCTGGATACCCTCGCCCCCTTTGATACGGACACCCAGCGTCGGGGTGAGAATATTTCCGAAGCCCGGATTCTTCCCGTGGCTGAGACCATACCAACCCTGCATCCCGGTGGGCTTGCGGGGCTTTGCAAGGATCTTCGCAGCCTCATCGCCCGACAAAACCGGCGGAAAAATGTCAATGCGCCCCTCGTGGCTACCCTGACAAAGGACCTGGAGAAATTCGAGAACAGCCTTACCGTCTCCGCTTCCGATCGGTATATGGCCCTTATCTATCCGGAAAACGCCACCGCAATGGACTATATTCCGGAAAACGCCCTCTTTGTGATCTGCGACCACAGCGCCCTGCAGCGCACCGCCCGGACCCGGACGGAGGAAATGGGTATGCTTCTGGACAGCTCTCTCCAGTCCGGCCTTGCCGTCGGGGAGCTGTGCGATTACTGCTGCCAGTGGGAGGACTTCTGCGGATCGCTTCGGGGCAGGTGCACCGTTTACTTTGACGCCTTTGCCGGTTCTGCCTATCCTGCCGACTGTCCGCCCACCCTTCTGCTTCCCATGTCCGCCAAGCAGCTTCCCAGCTACGGCGGCAGTATGGACACCGCCGCGGCAGACCTGGCGTATTACCAGAAAATGGAATTCGGCTCTCTGGTGCTCTGCGGTACCCGACGCCGTGCAGAGCTTCTTCAGCAGATGCTCCGGGAAAAAGGGCTGTCCGCCTTCCTTGCCATTCCTCTGACCACCCTTCCCCACCCCGGGCAGATTCTCCTCACCGACGGGACCCTCCCCTACGGCATGGAATATCCCATGTCCAAAATTGCCATTCTCACCGAAGGACAGCTCATTGCCAAGCGGGAAACCCGGCGCAAGCCCAAAAAAGCCGCCACCAACCGGCAGAAGCTGAACTCCTTCACGGACCTTTCCCCCGGCGACCTGGTGGTCCACGAAAACTACGGCATCGGCCGCTTCATGGCCATGGAGCAGATCAAGGTGGACGGGGCGGTCAAGGACTATATTAAAATTGCCTATCAGGGCTCCGACACTCTGTTTGTTCCCGCCACCCAGCTAGACCTTGTCAGCAAGTATATCGGAGGAGGCGGTGAGGACAGCAATGTCCGGCTGAATAAAATCGGCTCCGATGCCTGGCAGAAAACCAAGGCCAAGGCCCGGAAAGCCGCCAAGGACATGGCAGGGCAGTTGATTCAGCTCTACGCGGCCCGGAAGCGGCAGCCGGGATATGCCTTCTCGGCAGACGCCCCCTGGCAGAAGGAATTCGAAGACAATTTCCCCTATCCCGAAACCGATGACCAGCTCCGCTGCATCGCGGACATCAAGCACGATATGGAATCCCCCACCCCCATGGACCGGCTGCTCTGCGGCGATGTGGGCTTTGGCAAAACCGAGGTCGCCCTCCGGGCGGTGATGAAAGCGGTCATGGACGGCAAGCAGGCCGCCATTCTGGTTCCCACCACCGTTCTTGCCCAGCAGCACTATCAGACCGCGGTGGAGCGTTTCCGGGGCTTCCCGGTGAATATCGATGTGCTCAGCCGGTTCCGAACCCCCAAGCAGCAGCAGAAGACCCTTTCCGACCTGCGAAGCGGCAATGTGGATGTGATTATCGGCACCCACAAGCTTCTGCAGAAAAGTATTACCTTCAAGGATCTTGGTCTATTGATCGTAGACGAGGAGCAGCGCTTCGGTGTCAGCCACAAGGAACGGCTGAAGGAGCTTTCCAAGGGCGTGGATGTGCTTACCCTGTCCGCAACCCCCATTCCCAGGACCCTCAACATGGCTCTGTCCGGAATCCGGGATATGTCCACCATTGAACAGCCCCCCTCCGACCGGTATCCCGTGCAGACCTTTGTCATGGAATACAGCGCCCCCATTATTGACGACGCCATCCGCCGGGAGACGGAACGGGGCGGTCAGGTCTTCTATCTGCACAACCGCACGGAAACCATCGACCAGTGCGCCGGCGCTCTGCGCAGGCGGATTCCCGGCATCACCGTGGGCGTGGCCCACGGGCAAATGACCGAGGACACCCTGGCAGATGTGATGAGCGCCATGGCCGAGGGAGAAATCCAGGTGCTTGTGTGCACCACCATCATAGAAACCGGTCTGGATATTCCCAATGCCAATACTCTGATCATCGAAAACGCGGACCGGTTCGGCCTGAGCCAGCTGCACCAGCTTCGGGGCCGGGTGGGCAGATCCACCCGCCACGCCTATGCCTACTTTACCTACCGCCCGGACAAGAACCTGACCGAGGTGGCTGAGAAGCGTCTGAGCGCCATTCGGGACTTTGCCGAGTTCGGCTCCGGCTTCAAAATCGCCATGCGGGACCTGGAGATCCGGGGTGCGGGAAATCTGCTGGGCGCGGAGCAGTCGGGGCACATGATGAGCGTGGGCTATGACATGTACCTCAAGCTCCTGGATGAAGCGGTTCTGGAGGAACGGGGCCAGGCGCCCCAGGCGCCTGAGTGTACCGCCGACCTGAATATCACCGCCAACGTGGAGAAAAGCTACGTTGCCCGGGGAGAGGAACGGATGGACCTGTACCGCCGGATGGCCGCCATCCGCAGCCAGGAGGACGCGGACGACCTGCTGGACGAAATTGTGGACCGGTACGGCGAACCGCCTAAGGGGGTTCTGAACCTGATCGATGTGGCTCTGCTCCGGGCCAAAGCCAAGGCCGCCGGAATCAAAGACATCAAACAGCGGGGAGGCGATGTCCTGTTTGTCCTTGCGGACCTGGACTTTCAGGCAGTCAGCGCTCTGTGCGCCGATCCCGACTACAAGACAAGAGTCACATTCCTCCCCAACGCCAAGGAGCCGACTCTGCGTTTCCGGCTGGTTTCCGGTCCGGACAGTCTGAAGCAAAGCAAGCTCTTTGTGGAGCGCTTTGCCTCTTTCCGAAAATCATAAAATTTCATCCAGGGATTCCCATTGTCAAGGGCGCAAACCCATGGTATAATAGCAAGCAGAAAAACAACACATTTTCTCTTTTTTCTCAGGCAGCCGCGGCCTGTCCGCGTTACTGCCAATTCTCCACGAAGGAGGTTACCCCTGTGGCACAAGGTAAGTTTTCACAGCCCCGGAAGGGAAAATTCTCTTCTCCCCGCTCCAACCGTTCCCCCGCATCCAAGCAGGGATCCGTCCGGGAAGAGAATACACTCCCCCGGTTTTCCATTGACGATACCCTTCCCCCGAAGAAAGCACCCGCTCCCGAAAACGAGCTGGAAAGCTGGCTGCGCC
>CAMEIK010000012.1 GCA_945918315.1 uncultured Clostridia bacterium | reverse complement strand
CACGGGATTTGTCTGCTTTTGCCTCATTCAAACCACGCTCCATCATGGCATGGAAGGCAGATTCGTCCATTTTTCCCCCATGTCACGCCATAGGGCGCACCGCCAGAGGTGTATCCAGCAATAAAAAAGAAATTTTCATCCTGCCAGCACTCCGGTTCAGCAAGTTCACGCTTTTTCCTTGGACCAGGAGCTTTGCCGGTTTTCTTCTGCTTTGGCTGCTCGGCAAGGGCTTCTAACGTAATCCCTGCTTCGGCATCCCGCTGGACACGCTTGGTATACGAATCCAACCGTTTGGCGTAAAGCTGTCGGATTTCATCGAAGGCGACCCGGTAATTCGCACTCTGCACCTTGACATAGATGGTCTGGCACAGCGTTTCAAATTCCTCTGCCTCTGGCATCCGCTGGTATTGCAGAAAGAAGCGCAGGGTTTCCCGGTACATCCAATCCGCAATGTGGGCTTTCTGCTTTTGCTTCAATGCCTTATAGGGCACAAGTGGTTTTTCCGGCATAGCACTTCCTCCCTCTGTTATCCAGGTCAGTATAGCAGAGAACCATCCCAAATACTATCCCCTTTTATGCGAAATCTTAACGAAATTTTCATTGACTCATTTCGTTTATGCGGGTATACTAACAGCAGAATTTCGTTTGGAGGTGCGTTATGAACTACCTATCCTGCACGGATGCCGCAAAAGCGATGGGAATTACCGTTCGCAGAATCCAGCAGATGTGTAAACTGGGGCAGCTTCCGGGGGCCGTGAAGCAGGGGCGCTCCTGGCTGATCCCGGACTGCGCTGTTCTCCCGGCTGCTGCTGAAAAGAAAAAGCCCCTGCCCATCGGCATCTCCGATTTCAAGGCAGCGACCACGGATTACTACTATGTGGACAAGACATTGCTGATTCGGGATTTTCTGGATGCGAAGCCCATGGTCTCCCTGTTTACCCGGCCCCGGCGTTTTGGCAAAAGCATGAACATGGATATGCTCCGTGTTTTCTTTGAAAAATCCCGGGAAGATACTTCCGTCTATTTCCGGGACAAGCTGATTTGGCAATGCGGAGATGACTATACCCGGCACCAGGGGCAGTATCCTGTGATTTTCCTCACCTTTAAGGATGTAAAATGTCAGACCTGGGAAGAGACCATCCGAAAAATCCGAAAGCTGATCTCTTTGGAATTCATGCGGCATGAGGAACTGGAAAAAAGTACCAAGCTGAGTGCCTACGAAAAAGAGCAATACATCCGCTTCGCCGCCGGCAGTGCCGATGATGTGGATTACCAGATGGGCTTACAGCTTCTTTCCCTGCTGCTGCATAAGCACCATGACAAGGAAGCAATGATCATCATCGATGAATATGACACGCCCATCCAGCAGGGACACAGCTGCAATTTCTACGATGAAATTGTGGGCTTCATGCGGAACTTCTTCTCCGGGGGCCTGAAGGACAATCCCCATCTCGCCTTTGGTTTCCTCACCGGAATTCTGCGTGTGGCGAAAGAGAGCATCTTTAGCGGCATGAACAATCTGAAGACCTATTCCATTCTGGACGATGGCTACAGCGAATACTTCGGCTTCACAACCGAGGAAGTGAAGCAGCTGCTGCGCTACTATGGGGAAGAAAGCAAATTTCAGGAAATCTGCGACTGGTATGACGGTTACCTCTTTGGCAATACGGAGATTTTTAACCCCTGGTCGGTGATTAACTATGTATCTGACCGTTGCTTCCCCAAAGCCTTCTGGCAGTCCACCGGCAGCAATGACATCATCGGAGAAATCATTTCTTCCGCCACCCCAGAGATTACAGAGGGACTGCATCAGCTGCTGTGCGGAGAAAGAATCACCACCTATATCGACACCAGCGTGATCTACCCGGAGGTGCAGAACAATCCCTACAGCATCTATAGCTTCCTGCTGGTCGCCGGTTATTTGAAGGTTGCGGCGGTATACCCCCAGAACGACGGAAACTTCATGTGCGATGTGGCAATTCCCAACAAAGAGATTGCCTATGTCTATGAGAAGGAAATCCTGAACAGAATGAATCAGAACGGTCTGGCCATTTCCATCCAGCAGGCCATCTTCTCCGGCAACACCCAGAAGCTCCAGCCGCTGCTGGAGGACTTTATGCTGCACAGCATTTCCTCCATGGACGGTGCCAACGAGGGATTCTATCACGGCATGATGCTGGGCCTGTGCGCCATACTTGGCAATCGCTATCAGGTACGCTCCAATCGTGAATCCGGGCTTGGACGCTTCGACATCCAGCTCTCTCCCCTGCTCACCGGCATTCCTGGCTTCCTCTTTGAGTTCAAGCACACCAATGACCAACACGCAGACCTGAATGCGCTGGCAGAAAAGGCGCTCCAACAGATTGACGAGAAGAAGTACGATACGGAGCTTCGAGATGCCGGTGTCGAAAAAATCATCAAGATTGGCATTGCTTTCCGTGGAAAGAGTGCTGTAGTGAAACGGAAGGAATAATACCCTTTTCAGTATGAACGCTCCAGGCAAAACACCTGGAGCGTTTCATTCATCTCATTGGCTGACAAAAGAGGCGTTCTCAAAAACCAGAGATTTAAGCCCCGCTTCGGAGCAGATGGAAATATACTCCTCCGATTCTTCCTGCGGAATTACCACATCATAGAAGTCAAAACCATCCAATACTTGCTGTTCAGGCGCTTTTACAGACAAAGAATCCAAATCAAGATAATAGGCATTGATAATCCCCGCGGCATCCTGTTCACAGGCTTGGGAGATAGCCACCTCTCTGTCGGTGGTCATTTTCAGTATGTTTTCCCGAACACCGAAGCAAGGGTGCTGAATGACATGATCGCTGCCGAGGTACACCAGAATCTTTTCCATTTGTCTTTCCTCCTGAACACAAACTTGTCACAGTCTATCATTTTCTTCGGAGGCTGTCAATCGACACTCTACCCAAAATCCATGGGTAATTTTCTACTTGACAGGACTGTTTCATGACAGGTAGCTCTGAGAAAGAATCGACGCTCAGGGAAGAAAGTCGGGAACCAAATCCAACGCATCAAACTCGGCATCCGTAATGGTATTGAGCTTGGCAATGGCGCTGTCCGTCAGATTTTTCAGTTCCTGCTCGTCCTTATCCAGATAGGTATGCATTTCCACAAGGGAGTGAATCAGCCCCAGACGGGTGCCGGGGTTGTAGATACTCATGAGCTGTTGTTCTTCAAAGGTGAAATCATTCATGTTCAAATCTCCTGTTCTTTTGATTTTCGGGGTTTGGATTTGCGCTGGGGCTGCTGCGGCTGATCTTTGAGCTTTTCCAGGACGGAGGGCTTCTTCTCCCGATGGACGGCATCTGCCAAATCCATCAGGGAAATGGGCTGACCGGATTTGGCCTGCTGTTCCAGCTCTGCTACGGATGGTTGCTTACCATTGTTGATGATACCGTCAATCATGCCGTAATCATCCTCGGTGGACATCTCCGCTGCCTTCAGGTAGTTCTCTTTCTGGAAGTCCGGCAGTTCCTTGAAACCCACACTGTCGCAGTGGTGGTAGAAGGAGAATAATCATGAATGAGACGGATTCCTCTGCATCGGCCTGGCTGACAGCGAAAGGGCAAATTCGTGAGAGCGTTTTCTGTGCACAGTTTCTAAAGCAACATCCCATCCTGAGTATCGGTAAGTTCTTCATTATCCGTTCTGTGGCAGGGTATGCTGCTGATTCCAGCGCTCTATTTGATGCACGATCTCTTTGGCCTGGCCGGGATCGCCGCAGCGCATACGGCGGCGGATTTCGGCGCGATCCTGACCGCTTCCGTTCTAGGCCTACGAGGATACAGGTAAAATGCGGCTACCGATTATTCTGTAAAACGCGTCGATCGAATGTAACAGTATATGATGTAAATAAAAGCAAAACCGCAGAAGTAAAAAATTGATACAGTCTTGCTCAAACGGGTGGCCTTTTGACATTGTAAAGGGCCGCCCGTTTTTCTATGATGAAATCAGCGAAACCCTAATCTGATACGGAGGGAATGCAATGAAAAAACAGAGAAAAACCAGAGATCCGGAGCATATTGGCTTTAAGGAATGCTCGGCACGACAACCCTTTCTTTCACCAATGCGCTGACCGGCGTGCTCATGTCATCTATGCTGATGGTCTATATGACGGAATATTCCGGCATCAGCTACGCTGCGTTGCTGGCCACGATCCTACTGATGGCAGCTCGTGTGATCGACGCGGTGGACGACCCGATCCAGGGCTTTATCATCGACAACTCAAAGCGCACAAGGATCGGCAAGTATAAGCCCTTTTTCCTCATCAGCATTATCATGGAGGCGATCGGTGCCATCGCCCTGTTTTCGCTTCCCAGCTCCATAGCAAGCACGCCCGCGCTGACCATCGCCTGGGTCGTTGTGTTTTACCTCGTTTATGACATTGGCAGCTCGTTCTATAAGGATCTTCTTCTCTACCGCACCATGTCCACCGATGATAACCAGCGGACGAAGCTGGTGGTAGGGCCGAGGCTGATGTCCTTTCTCACCGGCGTTGCTGCCAATGTAGTGTTTACTGCGGCTATTGTAGTGCTCAATGCAGGCGGCGTAAGCTACCACGATGCTGCAGCCAGGGTCATCATGATCCTCGTTGTTCCCTCTGTGGCGATCTCTCTTGTCGGATGGTTCATGGTGAAGGAAAAACACCATGTAGAGGAAGAACACTCCGAGAAGCTGAAGCTTCAGGATTTCTTCGATTTGTTCAAGGAGAACAAGGCCATGGTCGTTTTTGCGCTCAAAGGCCTGTTCGCAGGCTTTATCTGGACACTAATCTTCGCCACACCCATCTATTACATCAAATGGGGGTTCTGTGCCGATCTGAGTACGGGGATCGCAGACATGGATCAATTCACCGCCTACAACGGCATCAACGCCATTATCACTGTGGTGCCCATGGTCCTCGGAGCGATTTTGGGCAGACCGCTTTTGAAGCTCTTTAAGGATCCGGTCAAGATGACCAGCACGCTGCTGCTCATTCAGGCAGTCGGCGGCGGCATCCTGTTCGTTGCCCAGATCACAGGACTTTTGCAGCATGCCCCCTGGCTGTTCTTTGCGACCATGTTCATTATGGCCACCGGTGTAGGTACGGACTTTGTGCCGCAGACCTTTGTGCAGATGGAGGTCGTAGACTATGGTATCTACAAAACCGGGAAAGACCGCTCCGCCCTGACAACGGTGGCCGATGGCTTTATCACGAAGATGCAGACGGCTTTTTCTGCGTCAATCGTCGGTCTGGTGCTGACCGGGATCGGCTATACCGTAGAAGAAGGGAACCGCTTTGCCGGGGACGTCTCTCAGATCCCCACGATGCTCAACTGGTTCATTGTGATCATGGGTCTGGTTCCCGCAGTGCTGGGCATCATTTCCGTCCTGATCTACAGAAAATATCCTGTCACCAACGCAGTCCGCAGAGAAATGAAATCTTATTTCGACAAGCAGGGTGAGGAATAAAAAGGCGGGTCGATCGAATCGACCCGCCTCGTATCAGCGGCTGTGCTTGGCATGTGCTTTTTCACGGTACTCCGCAGGCGTCATTTGATACTCACGTTCAAATACCTTGTAAAACTGTGTGCGGTTTTCATACCCCAGGGAAGCGGCGATCCTGCTTATTGGAAGTTCGGAGGCTTTGAGTAGCCGGGCGGCTTCGCGCAACTGAACCTTTTGACAATAGGCCTTCAGCGTATATCCGGTGTGATCTTTAATGATGCGGGAGAGATATTCGCAGGAATAATGTAGCTCCTGCGCCAGCTCTGTGCGGCGGACATTGCCGTGGCGTTCATCGATCAGTTTTTTCGCCTTTTCGAGGGTAATCAGTTCACGCCCATAGCCAAGGGAAACGTATTCGGCCCGATAGAGTTCCGGGCTTTCCAGTGCTGCAAACAGCCGAAGCAGCGAAGAGCAGATGTCGAACTGATAGCCCACACGCTTTTCGGAGTAGGCTCGGATCAACTCATCGGCGATCTGTGGGATCGGATCTTCGCCCAGAAGCTGAAAGTCCACATAGTCCCGCTTGCACGCCGCTCTCTCCGACAGGTTTTCGCTGAAGAAGCGGTTGAGGATGCTTTTATAGCCAAAGGGTTGGACAAGTCCTTTCGGCCATTGCGTAATCAACGAGGGGTCGATGCCAATATAGAGGATATCGGCAGAGGCCATGTCGATTTCCCGGTGCATGGTGCTCCGGTTCAGCAAACACAGATTCCCCGCCGAATAGCGCACTTCTTTGTCCTCGATCATGACCGAGACCTCTCCGCGCATGGTGTACATCAATTCAAAAAAATTGTGCTTGTGCATGTAGGTTTCCTGGAAAACACCGCTCTCAGCTGGGGTGTGCAGGCAGAAGGACCGTCTGTCCATATAGTTGGAGAAGAGGTATTCTTCCGGGGTATTAACACTGGTCGCAACGGAGAGCTTGGAGAAGTAATCCCGGTCGACGGTGTGGTCTCGCAGATAGTTTACGATGGGACCGCTCTCCTGCGCCCGGACTTCCTCAATATCTCGGAAGTACAAATGAACCACATTTTCCATAGCCTTCACCCCTTTTTTTATTTTACCATACTGTAAGTTCAGTGTAAAGGGAGGATTTTCGCTTTGAAACAACAATGCTATAACCCATATCTCCCCAGCTGGGAGTACATCCCGGATGCAGAGCCTCGGCTTTTTGACGGCAGGCTGTATATCTTCGGGAGCCATGACCGCTTCGGGAGCAAGGACTACTGCGTCAACGATTATGTGGCCTGGTCAGCCCCGGAAGACGATCTCAGCGACTGGCGCTACGAGGGGGTCATTTACCGAAAAGAGCAAACCCCGTGGAACCAGGATCAGAAGTCCTATTATGCGCCGGACGTGGTTCGAGGGACGGACGGCCGCTATTATCTGTATTATTCAGTTGCCAATTCCTCCGTCACCTCTGTCGCCGTGTGCAATACCCCGGCAGGAAAATATAAGTATCTGGGCGACGTACATTTTCCTGGCGGCAGGGTTTACGGCTCCCGCGCGGAAGACTGGTTTGTATTTGATCCGGCGGTTCTGGTGGACACCGATGGCCGCATCTATCTCTATGTGGGGAGTGGGCAGCCCTCCAACGGCCGTTTCGGGCATAAGATCGTGGGACTATTCGTGATGGAGTTGGATCGGGATATGCTGACCATCAGATCTGAGCCCACTATTCTTCTCCCAGCGGATTTCAACGCCAAAAAGCCAAATTATTGGGAAGGCCCCTCGATTCGCCACATCGGAAACTGGTATTACCTGGTCTACCCCACAACGGATATTACAGGTCTCAACTATGCCATGAGCCTTTTTCCCGATAAAGGCTTTATCCACAAAGGGCCTATCCATTCCTCCAGTGACATCGGATACCGGGGGCGAAAGCTGATGGATGCCTCCTATCCCATGGGAAATAGTCATGGCGGCCTGGTCTGCGTAAAAGGACAGTGGTATGTTTTCGATCATCGCACGACCAACGGTAAGTGGAAAAACCGGCAAGCGGTCGCAGAGCCGATTACAATTGCAGAGGACGGCAGTATCACCATGGTGGAGGCCACCAGCTGCGGCTTGAACGGCGGTCCGCTCAGAGGGAAGGGGAGCTATCCAGCGTCCATCGCCTGCTGTCTGCGCGGCAGGGGCGTTCTTGGCATCCGCAACCCCATGGGAGGCCCCTTTGTGACACAGGATGGGCCGGACTACGAGCCTCCGGAGCCAACGGAGCACCCCGTGACTGCCTGCAGTGAAGCAAATGCACCGAAGTCCTTTGTTACCGATATCCGAAATGCCTGCGTTGTGGGCTATAAGTATTTCGATCTGACACAGACCGAAGAGCTTGCTGTGACGGTGCGCGGCGGAAACGGAATGCTGGAGCTGTTGGGCGGAGAAGACGGAAAGGCGATCGCAGAGTTCATCCTCTCTCCCACGACAGATTGGACGACCTATCACATCCGTTTTTCTCCCGATCAGCTGGCAGCTGCGGCAGACTGTCCGGCGAATTGCTGCCCCGTCTACCTGCGCTATCGGGGAAAGGGCAAGCTGGATTTGTTGGATATTGCTTTTGCATAAACATAGAAAGGAGTAAAAAAACATGAATTGGACTACAATCTGGAGTCAGGCTGCAGCACCGTCCTTTGCCATGGGCATGCTGCAGGGGAAGAAAAAAACCGTGGTGTTCCCGGTCGGCTCTCCGGTTTCCGGTAAGCGGATCCGTCTGCGCTTTTCCAACATCTACGGGAAGAAGCCCTATGTCATCGGCGCGGTCACGGTGCGGGCAAAGGGGCAGCCGGTCCCCATTTCTTGCGGTGGAAAGAAAGCATTCACGATTCCGACAGGCGGACATACCTTCTCCGATCCGATCGATCTGCCGGTTTCAGCAGGCGATACGCTGGAGATCCGGCTTTTCTATGCCTCCAAGGCGCGAGACAGCAACATGACGTTGGAGGAGGCCGTAGCTTATCCGGGAGATCATACTGCGGATGAAACCCTGCCGGAAGTAAAAAAGGAGAGCTATAAGCAGCAGTATAATCTCTACGACGCAATCGTTTCTCTGGATCGGGTAGAGGTCGAATCCGAGGAACGCAGCAAGCTGATCGTCGCCTTCGGCGACAGCATCACAGCCATGAATCGCTGGGTCAAGCCTTTACAAAAGCGGCTGTTTGAGTGCTTCGGCGGAAAATACGCACTGCTGAACGCCGGGATCGGCGGCAACTGCCTGCTCTACCAGGTGCCCGGCTTTATGGGCAGCTCTTACGGAGAAAAGGGAGTCGCCCGTTTTGAGAGAGACGTTCTGAGTTTTGACAATCTCCATACCGTGATCCTGGCTCTGGGAGTCAACGATGTGGCGTATTACACGAGGAAGACGGAGCAGACGATCTCCTTTGACGCTTACACGGAGGCAATTCAAGGCCTGACCAAAGCCTTGAAAGACCGCGGCATCCGGGTCGTCATGCAGACGCTTACACCACGGGAGGGCTTTGTTAAAAAAGGCTATACCCCGGAGATGGAAGCCTTGCGCGTGAAGATCAACACATGGATCCGGGACTGCGGGCAGTTCGACTATGTGTTTGATGCGGACCAGCTGCTGCGGGACAAAAGGAATCCCTCCTGGGTGGATGAGCGTTACCACCAGGGCGACCACCTACATCCTAATACGATGGGCGGTGAGCGGATGGCCGAAGCCTATGATCTGGCAGCGCTTACCGGTGAGGAGTTATAAATGGGAAAGAAGTACTTTACGCTCAGCTTTGACGACGGCCTCGAGCAGGACAAGCGGATCATTGCTCTGATGAAACAATACGGATTAAAGGGAACCTTCAATCTTAACTCCGGTCTGTTCGGGCAGCGCGGCGAGGTAATGGGCATCGGCACCTTCTCTTTTCAGGATTGCGAAGAGGGCGTCAGGCACCGCTGGCCCTTCTCCTATGTGCCACATAACCGAATCCCGGAGGACGAAATCCTGCAGGTCTACGAAGGCATGGAGATCGCCAGTCACGGCTTTCTCCATGAGCCTCTAAAGAAGCTCGATGAACAGGGGCTGCGTAATTCAGTCGGCAAAGACAAGCAAACCCTGGAGCACCTGACTGGGGAAACCATCGTCGGCCATGCCTATGCCCGAGGCTCTGTTTCGCCTGCGGCGGAGGCCTTTCTGAAAAAGCAGGGCTACCTCTATGCCAGAGCGGTCTATCCCTCCGGCAGCTTCGAATTCCCGGCCAATCCCCTGAACTTTCGCCCATCTTCCTCTGTGATTCTCGGCAACGCCATGACTCTGGTGGAGAGCTTCAAACAGGCGGAGGCGGCGGACAGGGATCTGCTTTTATATCTCTGGGGTCACGGCTATGAGATGGACTACGGGAAGGGGCAGGCAAGCTGGGACGGCCTGGAGCGCCTCTTTGCTGCCATCGCCGGACAACCGGACATTATTTACTGCACAAACCGCGAAGCGTTCCGCATTATTTAAAGGAGAACAAAAATATGAAGAAAACAAGCTTTAACGATCACTGGACATGCAAAAAGCAGGGCGATAGCGCCGAACCGAAACCTGTCACGCTGCCCCATGACGCGATGCTTTTTGAGAAGCGGGACAGAAATGCAGCCACCGCCGGAGCCTGTGGGTACTTTCCCGGCGGCGTGTATGAGTACACCAAACGCTTTGCTCTCCCGGAAACGGAACGCGGCCGGACGCATATCCTGGAGTTTGAGGCGGTCTACAAAAACGCGAAGGTGTATATCAACGGCAGCCTTGCAGCGGAGCGGCCCTATGGATACTCCAATTTTTATGTGTTGCTGGACGAGCATCTTTGCTTCGGAGAGGAAAACGAGATCACCGTCATAGCAGACAATTCCGCCGTCCCTAACTCCCGTTGGTACTCTGGCAGCGGGATCTATCGCAATGTCAGCCTGTATTCCGGAGAATCCAGTCACATTCTCCCGGATGGCTTGTTGATTTCCACCCTGAACAATGACATTGTCAATGTGAAGGTCAGCGCCAGTGGCGGCGATGAGATCTGCGTGAAGATTTATGACGGAGACTCCGTCGCAGCTGAGTCCGTTGCACCTGTTTCCGAGGGTACGGCGGAGGTGTCACTCAAGGTCACGTCTCCCCGCCTGTGGGACGCAGAGCACCCAGAGCTCTACCGCTGCTGTGTCGAGCTGCTTCAGGACCGCAAAACGGTGGATGAGACGGAGGATTCCTTCGGCTTCCGTACGCTGGCTTGGAACGTGAAGGGCTTTTTCGTCAACGGGAAGGAGACCCTGCTCCGCGGCGCGTGCATCCACCACGACAACGGTATTCTGGGCGCATGCTCCTTCACTTCGGCTGAAGAACGCCGAGTGCGGCTTCTAAAGGAAGCGGGCTTCAACGCCATTCGCAGCGCCCACAATCCCGCATCCAAAGCGCTTCTGGAGGCCTGCGACCGGTTGGGTATGTACGTGATGGACGAGTTTTGTGACAACTGGCTGGTGCATAAAAATCCCTACGACTACGCCAATCAGGAATTCCTGGCCTGGTGGGAGCAGGATCTGAATGCTATGGTAATGAAAAACTATAATCACCCCTGTGTTGTGATGAACTCTATCGGTAACGAGATCTCCGAGCTGGCTATCCCGGCGGGGCAGGAGGTGTGCAGAAAGCTTGCCGTTTTGACAAGAGAGCTTGACCCGGGCAAAGCTGTGACGATGGGAATCAATCTGATGCTCTGCAGCATGACCGCCAAGGGCGGCGGGATCTACGGTGATAAAAAGGACGGTAAGGAAAACAAGAACGGCAGCCAGACAATGGATAATCTGCCTACCAGCGCATTCTTTAACCTGCTGATGAACCATATGGGCGGAATTATTGAAAAGTCTGCGGCCAAGCCCGCCGCCGATAAGGCCACAGAAGTCGCGTTTTCCTATTTGGATATCGGGGGCTACAACTACGCCGCCTCTCGTTATGAGATGGACGGCAAGCTTCACCCGGACCGCGTGATCGTCGGCTCTGAAACGCTGCCGAAGAATCTCTATCGCAACTGGCAGTATGTCAGGAAGCTCCCCTATGTGATCGGCGACTTCATGTGGACGGGCTGGGACTATCTTGGCGAATCCGGCATCGGCACCGTGCGGTATAAAAGCTTCAAGAAGCCCGGTGAGGATGCCCCCATCGTTTCCGGCGGCTGCGGTGTCATCGATATCTGCGGCAAACTGCGCCCGGAGGTGCAGTGGAACCGCCTGGTCTGGGGCTTGAGCAACAAACCTGGGATCGGCGTGGAGCCCTTGACCCATGCAGGAGAGACCGGGTCGGTTACCATGTGGCGCGATACGGACGCGGTGGCAAGCTGGTCCTGGAAGGGCTGCGAGGGTAAAAAGACCAAGGTTACGGTCTATGCCTCAGGCGTCGCGGCTGAGCTGATTGTTAATGGCAAGTCCTATGGCAGAAAGAAAACCAAGGAATACAAGGCAGTCTTCCCGAAGGTAATATACCAGCCGGGTACCATCACCGCCATCAGCTATGACGGAAACGGGGCGGAGATCGCAAGGGAGACCATGCGCACCGCGGAAGGTGCGACAGAGCTTTGCCTCCGTCCGGATAGGACCACGCTGCATGCCGACGGCCAGGATCTCTGCTATCTGGCAATCGACCTCACCGGCCGGGATGGGATCACCAAGTCCTCTGAAGATGTTCCCATTACGGTGATGGTAAGCGGCGCGGGCAGCCTGCTGGCTCTTGGCTCTGCCAAGCCGAACATGGGAGAGTGCTTTACCGAAAAGACCCATACCACCTACTACGGCAAAGCACTGGCTGTGATTCGTGCGGGAGACAGCGCAGGGAAAATCCAGATCAAGGTCAGTGCGCCTGGCATGGGGGAGCAATGCGTGGAGCTAAATGTAGAATAAAAAAGCAATAACTCGCAAGGCATCGTTGATTTTGTGCTCTCGGTTGATGCTGTCATAGTATCCAGAGCCAAGGACATGAAACGGAACCTTATACTTGTGAATATGGTAGATGGCAATCAGCATGGAATGAGCGACCGCAATGGTCACCCCCGTTTTCCAGCAGCGTGCAGCTATGCGTTGGCACTGTGCGTGATAATATGAGCCCTTTCACCTGCTTCCCTGATTGGCGCATTGAATCAGCGTAGTCTTTAGTGCCGCATTTCCCTTGTTCGTCCTTCCACTTTTTCGCTTGCCTGCGCTTCCGCGATTGCCGGGACAAATGCCGGTCCAGGAGCAGAGATGCTCCGCACTAAAGGGTACCGCAGAATTGCGGATGATCTGAGGCATGACCAGCATATGAAAGTGAACGACAAGCGAATCCGCCGGATCTGCCAGAAGAAGAGCATTAAGTCTACAATTAAGTACGCCAACAATGGCTGTATGCGCCATGCCAGGGATGCCCAGTTCCTTGCCGAAAACATCTTAAATCGTAATTTCCATGCGGATAATCTCAACGAGAAATGGCTCACAGATGTTACAGAATTCAAATGGTATGAAGGGATTACGGTACACAAACATGAGCTGCATGGGGGCAAATTCCCGCATTTGAAACCCGATTTCTGCCCCTGCCGTATCACTCTATTACCGATGCGGTTTCCGGCAGAAAAAGTCCTTGATTTTACTGGACTTTTGGGGCCTTAAATGCGGGACTTTAAGGCAACACTGCATAATGGGACAAGGAAATTCGGCGAGGGATTTTGACCCAAACGAAAGTTCTGGAAATGTGGGAATACTTTGTGTATTTTCCATTTCCTTCAGCTGCACGGATGGGGCAAAAGACCCGCCGAAGCCCGCAGCTCACATTGTGCGGTGTTGCCTTCTGTACCTTCGGCGAAGCCGTTCCGTCTCCTGGAGCTTCCGCATTTTAACAGCGCAGTCCGGGCAGTATTTCGTTCTGTGGAAAAGCGAATAGACCGGCCTTCCACATACGGCGCAACGCTTTTGCGGGAGATTATTATGGATTTGAGCGCACAGCTCCCAGTTGTTGGGCAGGACGGCGAAATGGAACCACTTGCAGATCAGGGAGTAAGACCACATCTGGACACATTGGCAGGGCTCGTCCCCATCCAGGGCCAGGCAATGTCCTTTGTCGTAGTTGCAGCACTTCTGGGGTATCAGCCTTCTGACCTGGGTCAGCTGCTCCGGGGTCATGATTTGCACTTCATTCATGGGCAAATACCAGCCAGAAACGGGTCTGTTGACCATCATCCTCCATCACTGCTTTGGCGTCGTAGGATTTCCCTGTTTTCTCAGAATAGCAGCCTTGCAAAAGAGCTTCCCCCTTTTCCAGAAAAGAAGCTGCAATTTGGGGCGTAATCTCCTTTTTCTTGGCCGTGAAAAAATGGTTGTTCTTCCAAATGGCAAAGCAGCAGTCCCGGTTGGAGCAGAAGAAACCTTTGGGAGATTCTGTCACACGCTGACCACACCGGGGACAGTTACCAACAGTATTCTCAGCAGACGGAAACAAGATCTCCGCTCCCTTTACCGGTGCGTATTCCATAAACATCTCCTGAAGCATGGCGCAGATGCCCTCCATGAAGCTTTCCGGCTCCTGCGTCCCGGACTGGATGGCAAGCAGTTCCTGTTCCCATTGGGCGGTAAGCTGGGGAGATTGGAGCTG
>CAMEIK010000011.1 GCA_945918315.1 uncultured Clostridia bacterium | reverse complement strand
ATGGGGGAAAAGACCCGCCATCCGGCCGCAGACGCATTTGTGCGGTGTTGCCTTATATTATAGCATATTCCCGCCGAAAATAACAGAGTAAGCATCAGTTGGTCAGGATTTTTTCTAGTTCTCCCAGCTTATCCAGAAGATAAAAACGGATCTGATATGGTTCTTCTCCTGAAAGAGCACCGGATAACGCCTCCGGGAATCCCACGCCGGCGGCTGTATCGGTAAAGCCCTGAGATGTTTTGGGCAAGCAAAGGGAGGGAAAAACCACACACCACCAGTTTTTCCCCTCCCCTTCTCCGATTGTGATACGAAGGGCCTCATATACCCCAGCCGGCAGGGAGAATGTATCATACTGTCTGGTTGGAAATTTCTCCCGACACAGTGTTACCACCGCACGCTGTGTGCTGCCCGCGGCATCCAGGGTCTTGTTGGCCAGCTCCTGCAGCTTCGGTAAGTTTTCCTCCAGGTATTCCTTTGCCTGCTGCGTATCCTGAACATCCGCCAGAGCCTGTCGAAGACTGGTAATCACCGCGTCCCGAACCAGCAGCTTCAGATTCTGATCTTCCGCAGTGTCCGAATTCGCTACGACATGAAGCCGGATCAGTTCCTCATTCAGGCGTTCTCTGTCCGCAATCACAGTGCCGCACCACACTAACCCTGTGAGCAAAGCACAAACGAGAACGCATTTTATCATTTTTTTCAAAAGAAACACCGCCCATACACGAGAATACCCTCAGTATGGACGGCATTAGGAAAAAATATACAATTATCAAACGGGTTTTGCAATGAAGACATTTGGAAAATTGTCCTTAAGCATATTGCAGACAACGGCAGCATATTCAAAGCTGGGCATGATAGCAAACACGGCAGACCCCGAGCCTGTCATCTGCTGGCCCAGAGATCCGTAGCTGTTGCAAATAGACTTGATATAGTTAAGCTCCAAATGCTCCGCGGTTACGACAGGATCGAAAACATTGTACACCTGGTCGGCAACCGCTTGCAGGTCACCGGCAACCAGCGCGCTTTCCATAGCCCGGTTGTTCGGACGAACGGGAATCGCAACAGTATCCAGCTTCCGGTACAGCTCAGGAGTAGACACAGAGAAGTCCGGCTTACACACAACAAAGGTACAGTCCGGCATAGGCGGCAGAGGGCGAAGACGCTCTCCTCTTCCCTCAACCATCGCCGTGCCGGTAAGTGTACAGAACGGTACATCGCTTCCCACTTGGGCTCCCAATTCCGCAAGAGCGAAAACGGACAGCGGAGAATCATAAAACCGGTTCAGCGCCCGGAGTACCGCGGCGGCATCCGCGCTGCCGCCGCCGAGCCCGGCACCGGAAGGAATACGCTTGGTAATACGAATGGAAAGACCGTTGGGATCCTTTCCCAGCTTATCGCAGAATACCTTCGCCGCTTTCCAGGCAAGGTTCCGATCATCCTCCGGAATTCCCTCTGCGCTGCACGAGAGGGTCCAAGGCTTGCCGGTGTCAATATCAAGCTCTACATCGTCACGAATGGATATTGTCTGCATCACACTTTGCAGATCATGATACCCATCCGGACGCTTTCCCAGCACATCCAAGGTCAGATTAACTTTGGCGAATGCGCCTTCATAAAGCGTGGTCATATGTTCCACCTTCCTTTTCTTTGATTATAGCGCATTTCTTTCAAAAAAGCAACAACATCAGGAAATAACGTCATAGTTTTGCGTAGTTTGGGTATAGTATCATCATCCGAAGAAAAAGGGAGGTAACAGCATGGATACCATTGCGCTAATCTTGTCCATTATCGGATGCATTAACTGGGGACTGGTTGGAATCTTTCAGTTTGATCTTGTGGCCTGGCTTTTCGGAGGCGCCGGTGCCATCATCAGCCGGATCATTTACACACTGGTGGGTCTGGCAGGCCTGTGGACGATCTCTTTCCTGTTTCGGGGAAACGGATTTCTGAACAGAGAATGAGCACAAAAGGGTGTGATCCGTTTCCGGGATCACACCCTTTTGCTGAAGCGCCCGATGTGGGCGAATGCGTAGAAAGGAAAGTCTGCCGCAGGCTTAGCTGCGGAAAACACCAGGTGATCAAAAAATACAGCGAACAATACAGGTGGCAGTCTGATCTCCATACTTAACGGTGATGGTCGTAATCCCCGGGCCAACAGCGGTAACCGCGCCGTCTTTCACGGACGCGACATTAGGGTTGGCGCTGGACCACTCCACCTGGTCAGCGTTAAGACTGCAATCCAACTGAAGGTCCACATACACCCCCGCGCGTCCGAAGGTGATATCGGTTTTCTTCAGCTTCAAAACAACATCGGAAGCCACGGCAGCAGTCGTCTCAGCGGGAGCTGTGGTCTCCTCCACTTCCGCCATCGCGTCAGTGTCCTGGGTTTCTTCTGTGGAAACGGGCTCGGTGGTTTCCTCCACAGTGTAGTTGACCGTCACAGGGCATTCAATCTTCTGACTGCCGCAGATCACAACAATGGTGGTTTCTCCCTCCGAAACCGCTGTAACACGTCCCTCCTCGTTCACTGTGGCGATGGATTCATCCATGGAAGCATAGGTCAGCGTATCCGTAGTGTCCTCGGGCATTACAATCACATGCAGCAGCCAGAACTGCCCTTCCTGGCTCAGAGTCGGCATGCCGCTGGTGAGACTGATACCGGTACAGGGAACAGCGGGGATGGTAGTCTCTGTGGTTTCCGATGTCTGGACAGACTCAGTAGGAGTCGTCTCCTGCTGTTTATTCTGGGCAGGCAGGATGTAGCGGAAAACAATAAATCCAATGGTGCCAAGCAGAGCAACAATCACAATGGTCAAAAGAACTACCAAAACCGGATTGGAGCGGCGCTCCTCATCCTCCTCGGGGAGATCTTCCTCATCATTGTAAAGATTCACATCCTGTTCGTAGGGATCTGAGTCATTTACAGCGTCAAAATCAAAAATCTCCCTGCCCTTTTGCTTTCGTTTCATGGGTTCCGGCGAGGATCGAATGGTCATTTCATCCTGAAGCGCCTGTTCGTCAATGGCGGCCAGTTCGTCGCCAAAATCAATCCCGCCCTGGGACCAGCCGCAGATCGGGCACCGGGACTCCGAATCCGGATATGCAGTCCCGCATATTTCACAAATAATCTTACTCATAAAGCTCCTCCTGAGTGGATATACAAAGCTTTCTCCTGTTTCGACTGATTATACCACGGTTTCATAAAGAAAACAAGAACAAAGATATTGCTTTTTTCTATTTTTTATTTTATCATAAAGATGTTGAAGGAGGCGATGGTTTTGCCTGAACCGAAATTGATCTCCCCTTTGCTGGATGGCTTTGCCATTGGTGCGCCCATGAGCAGCCGAAGCGGTGTATGCTGCTGTCCGGCAATCAAGGAAAACTCGGATAAAAAGTATATAGTCAAAATAATCTCCATACCGGCATCCCAGGTCCAGTTGGATGCGCTTCTTCTGGCAAAAGCCTATAAGGATCCGGCAGATGCTCTGGAGTATTTCAAGTCCCAGGCTGATGGTATTCTGGAGGAAGCGGGTTTTCTGGCCCGGCTTTCAAAGCTGGAAGGATTTCTCCCTTTTGAGGATTGGCAGATCGTTCCTATGAAAAAAAACGAGCTGGGCTACGATGTCTATCTGCTCAGTCCTTACAGACGCTCTCTTGAAAAACAGATGCGCCGCAAGGCAATGACCCATCTCGACGCGGTAAATCTTGGGCTTGATCTGTGTGCTGCCCTTTCCGTGAGCCGCAGATCCGGAAGAATCTGCGCCGACCTAAAGCCTTCCAATGTTTTTGTGTCTCAGGAAAAAGAGTACCGCATCGGCGATCTTGGATTTATCCCAATGACCGCGCTGCGATACAGCTCCCTTCCGGACCGGTGCCGCAGTCCCTATATGCCGCCGGAAACCCGGGATCTATTGGGCACCCTGAATGATACGGTGGATACCTATGCCGTGGGCATGATCCTGTACCAGCTGTATAACGGCGGTATTCTCCCGGACCAGCCGGAGGACCCGGCACAGCCTCTTCCCGCGCCGCAGTACGCCGATGAGGAAATGGCCGCAATCCTGCTGAAAGCCTGTGCGCCAAAGCCGGAGGACCGCTGGAATAATCCCATTGATATGGGGCAAGCCCTGGTCACCTACATGCAAAAGTATTCCGTCAACGATACGCCCATCGCTCCTGTGCCGGAGGAAATTACGACGGACAACACAGCTGCCCGACCGGAGGAAGTCTCCGATCGAACAGCGGATTCCGAAACGTTTCGCATGACCCCTATTGAAAATCCGCAGGACCAGCGCTCCGCGGAAACCTGGGAAATTGTGCCGGAAGATGGCGTGCAAGCCCAAACGCCGGAGGATGAAGCTGCGGATTCTTCTGAAGCAACGGAGTCTCTCCCCTCTCAGGAGGAGGATACAACGGTTCCCATAACGGAAGAACCAGTTCCGGAACCGCTGCCCCCTCCCGGTGATGCTCCCGCAGAGCAGCCTGAATCGGAGCCCGCTCCCTCGGCAGAAGACGCGTTCTCCAAGGAGTTGGAGGAACTCAATCGGCTTTTGAGTGATGTCAGTGAAGAAAAAGCGGAGGCGACCAAGCGTGTATCCGGAGGAAAGCCGACCCCTCCCCTAAAGATCAAATCGGAAAAAAATCATTCCGGTGGACACAGGGTCCTCATTACGCTGCTTGTCCTGTTTCTCCTGGCTGCATTTTGCTTTGGCGGATTATCCCTTTACAACTACTATTACCTTCAGAAGATTGACAGCATTGATGTAACCGGAACACAGAATCAGATTACAGTTACCGTTAAATCAGCGGCAGACACCTCATCGATTACCGTAACCTGCACGGATATATACGGAAAGACCATGCGCTGTCCCTTAAACGGTGAACAGGCTGTCTTTACCGACCTCAGTCCGGATTCCCTGTATAAAATCCAACTGGAAACCTCCGGATTCCACAGGCTGACCGGAGAGGTATCCGATATCTTCACCACAGATCCCATCACACAGATTGTTGACATCAGCGCCATCACAGGACCCGAGGATGGTTCCGTATTCCTGTCCCTCACCGTAAAAGGAAACGACCCTGAAAGCTGGACCGTAACCTGCGTTGCGGAGGGTGAGGAAAGCATTACCCAGGATTTTACCGGACACAACGTGACTGTGAAAGGACTTACCGTAGGTAAGACTTACTCCTTCCGGATCGGAACAGCTGACGGTACGCAGCTTATGGGAAATACCCAGGCAGAGTTCACCGCATCCAGCCTGCTTTTGGCAAAGGATCTGACTGTCACGGCGCACAGCGGCAGCGCTCTCACCCTCCGATGGACTCCTCCCGAAGAGCCTGTTGACCTATGGACGGTTCGCTGCTATGGCAGCGGCTATGACGAATACCAGGAGGTATCCGGGAATGAAGTAACCTTTGAGGGCATCAACGAAACCACAGCGTATACGGTTGAAGTCACGGCTGATGGAATGACACAGTCTTCCCGTCTCAGTGTTTCCGCGAATCCCGTGAATATCACAGGGTTCCATGTCTCCGAGGACAGTGAGAACAGGAGCCTGCAGGTCAGCTGGGAATACGCCGGTGTGGCGCCTCAGAGCGGCTGGCTGCTGATGTACAGCATCGACGGCAACATCACCCAGAACATTGAGGAAACCGAGAATCCTGCCCTGGAGATTTCTCCCATTATCCCCGGTGCTACCTATACCTTTACCGTTTCGTCATCGGAGAGCATATCGGTGTTCAACAATGTACATACCTACACCGCAGGCAAAGCAAAGGTTTACTCTGGCCACGCACTCACAGGGTACAAGATTACCGCAAAATCTCTTGTCACTCCCCGTTCACAGAACTGGACCCAGTCTTCAATCAGCAACGAAGACTATACTTCTTCCTTTACAGTAGGCCAGTCCATTTCTCTTGTGCTTCACGCAAGCGTAAACTTCTACCTTGACAAGGAAGACATTGACATCATGTATGTCATCCGGGACAGCGAAGGAAAAGTCATCCCCGGCCTTCTTGGGCAGCAAACCAAAAACTGGCATAACCTGTGGTCTCCCGAGGATTATCACTTCTGTGAGCTTACACTTCCCCGTGTTCCTGATAAAGCCGGCAGCTATACCGTTTATGTTTTCTTTGACGGCCAGAGCGTTGTCAGTGTTCCATTCACCGTTGAATGAAAATCAATCATTCAAATCACCAGCGCGGTTCCCGGAAAATGGGGACCGCGTTGTTATTTTGCCTTATTCCGGGGCTATCGTTCCGGGACTTCCTGTGAAAAAAACAGATTTATGGGGTTGTTCACACATTTCATCACTGAATGTGCTAAAATACACGCAAATCTATCACAGGAGATGCTTCATGCGAGGAAAAAGTCACCGCTGCCTTGGGCAGTATCTTGTGGAAAAATATATGCCCAATGCCCCAAGACGCTACATCCGGGCTTTTCTCATCGGATGCATCGAACCTGACAGAAATCCTGCCACTTATCTAAAGGGTTCCATTCGGTGCCAATGGCTTCGGGGACACAACTACGAAAACGCCCGCAGATATATGCGAAGGCTCTCCCAACGGCTGGAACAAAAGGATCATCTTTCCCTTATGGATTATTACGCCCTTGGTAAGCTGATTCACTATACCGTTGATGCGTTTACATACGCCCATAATCAGGATTTTCCTGAGGATCTCCAGGAACACTGCGCGTATGAAAAAGCGCTGCAGGAGTATTTTCTGGACTTTCTCCACGGCGATCCTTGTCCCTCCGGCAGCGGGAATGTTAGCATTATGGAAACCATTCAGGAAAACCACCGCAGCTATATGCGGCGTCCCGGAAACATCATTACCGATGCCCGGTATGCGTTCACCGTAAGCTGTCTGGTTGCCGCCGGAATTTTACTGCATAAAAACCCCGCCCCGTTCCTCCTTTAAGAAGAACAGGGCGGATTTTTTTGCTTATCCGTATGCATCCGCAAGATAGGCTATTGCCTGCCGGTACCCGTCCAATCCCTGGCCCTTGATGGTTTTCTCGCAGGCCATGCCGGCATAGGAAATCTGGCGGAAAGGCTCTCTGGCATCCACATCGGAAATATGTACCTCAACAGCCGGAAGGGCAACCGCTTTCAGCGCGTCGAGAATCGCGATACTGGTGTGGGTATAGGCTCCGGGATTGATCACAATAGCATCCGCGTTTCCATAGGCCCATTGAATCTTATCCACCAGGTCCCCTTCGTGGTTGGACTGATATTGCGTCACTTCCGTACCGGTTTCTATTCCGGCCTTCTCCAGCAGGTCAAGCAAATCCGTAAAGCTGTTTTTCCCATAGATTCCCGGTTCCCGGATTCCCAGCATATTCAGATTGGGGCCGTTGATAACCAGTATTCTCATATCCGTTCCTCCCAGGCTGTGATAATCTGTGTAAGGGTATCCTCCAGACTGCCGTTATTGTCTACGGTATCATCCGCAAACCGACAATACATCGGTTCCCTGCGTTTGCGCATTTCGGACAGAGGGCCCGCCTGGGAAAGCGGGCGTCCCTGGGTGGGGAGCTTATCCGTATCCCGGGTCAGCCGAATAATCACGCCGTTGCGGTGAAGCAATGGGTAGTTTTCCTCCCGGGTAACACAGCCGCCCCCAGTGGCAATGACCAGACCGGATTCTTTTCCCAGATCCGCCAGGGTTTTTGTCTCCATGTCCCGGAAAACCGCCTCGCCGTCTGTACGGATGATGTCCTCAATCCGGCGGCCGGTGGTTTCCTCCAGCACCGCGTCCGCATCCCTGAATTCCTTCCCAAGACGCTTTGCCAGTGCCTGCCCCACTGTCGTCTTTCCGCTGCCGGGCATGCCAATCAGAATCAGGTTTTCCATCCTGCCGCGAAGCGCGGTATAGATCTTACCGATGGTTTCCTCAGGAATGGAGCTCCCGGTGAACCATTCGGCGCTTTCCTTTGCCTGGGCAACCAACATCCAAAGTCCGTTGCCGGTGATCAATCCCCGCTCTTCCGCTTCCAACAGGAGCCGGGTCCTTGCGGGGTTATAAATCACATCCAGAACACCCTCCAGCTTTGGGAAACTGTCCAGTGACAGCGGTGAATCCTCAACGGAAGGGTACATGCCCACTGGGGTGGCATTCACAATCACAGAAGCATCCGCATGGCGGTCTAGATTTCCATAGTGGTTCTCTCCCGATCTGGAAATGCAAACAGGATTGGCACCAAGTTCTTCCAGTACCGCCATCACGGTATTGGATGCGCCTCCGCTGCCCAATACAAGAACCTTTTTCCCGGGAAATGCCAGTCCGCTCCGCCGGGCCATGGACCGGAAACCTGTGTAGTCCGTATTGTGACCAATGAGGCTTCCGTCCGGACGCCGTACAATGGTATTCACCGCGCCGAGCTTCCGTGCCGTGTCAGACAGCTCCGCAAGATACGGAATCACAGCTTTCTTATAAGGAATTGTCACATTCAGCCCATGAAAACTGCCATTGCGGAGAAAGGCTTCCAGTTCTTCGGGTTCCACCTCAAAGAGCCGGTAGCCGTAAGAACCCAGCATGGTGTGAATCTGGGGCGAATAGCTATGCCCCAGCTTTCTTCCCAGCAGTCCGCACTCCATCATACCACCTCGGTGTAGCTTCCCAGATATTTGAATTCCTCACAAAGGTCCTCCAACTCACACATGAGCTGAATAAATTCCTCAGAATAGATGGAGGTCTCCAGGTCGAAGTAGAACATGAACTCAAACTCCCGGTCAGGAATGGGACGGGATTCCAGCTTGGTTACGTTGATTCCCAGGGTATAGAGCCGGGCCAGAACCCTGTACAGCGCACCGGGTCTGTGGGGCAGAACCATCATCACGCTGGTCTTATCGGAGCCGGGGTAAATTTCCAGATTCTTACTGATACAGATAAACCGGGTACGGTTGTTACCCTTGTCCTGGATGGAGCAGGCCAGGCATTCCAGACCGTACAGCTCCGCGCAGGACCGGCTGCTCAGTGCCGCCACATCCTTTCGACCGGAGGAAGCCACCATTTCGGAGGCAATGGCCGTATTGGCAACGGGAACGATATTGACACTCTCCAGGGTGGCAAGAAAATCCCCGCACTGATTAATGGCCTGCTCGTGGGAATAGATCTCCTTGATATCGGAAAGCTTTGTGCCGGGATTCACCAGCAGATTGTGGTCAACCTTCAGGCGGAAGGTGCGGACGATGGAGAAATTCCGCTGAATCATCAGATCGTAGACCTTTTTCACGGAACCTGCGGTAGAGTTTTCGATAGGCAGAATTCCGTACTGGCAAAGACCTTGCTCGATGGCTCCGAAAACCGCTTCAAAGCTTTTGAAGTACATGATGAAGGGGTCCTTGAATATTTTCTCACAGGCAAGCTGGGAGAAAGCCCCCTCCACGCCCTGACAGGCTACCATAGGAGACTGAGGGAAAAGCTTTGGCGTGTTTTCTATGGCATCGGTTATTCTCTGATACAGCGGCGTCACCTTTCCGGTGCACTTACCCTGATAGCTGCGGCTCAGCTCAAAAAGCATGGAATACAGAACCTTTGTATAGCCGCCCATCTCCGGGCCAGCTTTCTTCGCCACATCCCGCAGCTTTTCCCGTTCCCGGGCGGGAGCAAGAATGGGCATATTATGCTCTTTCTTATATTCCGCGATTCCTGCCGCAATCTCCATACGTTTCACAAACAGAGAAACCAGCTCGTCATCAATAGTATCCATTTCCTGACGGTATTGCTTCAGATCCATAATCCATTTCTCCTCTTTTCACGTTAAAATCATGTCCATCACCGCAATGGCAGCGGCGGCTTCTACAACAGGGACGGCCCGTGGAACAATACAGGGGTCGTGACGGCCTTTCACGATCAGGGTCTGCTCTTCTTTGCGGCTGAGAGATACGGAACGCTGCTCCATGGCAATGGAAGGTGTAGGCTTGATTGCAGCACGAAAAATCAGGGGCATTCCGTTTGTGATTCCGCCCAGGATTCCGCCGCAGTTGTTGGTAGCGGTGCACACATGCCCGTCAGACATCATAAAGGGGTCATTGCTGAGGCTTCCCCGCATTGCAGACAATCCGAAGCCCAGACCGAATTCCAATCCCTTTACCGCAGGAATACCGAATACAATGCTTGCGATTCGGTTTTCCACGCCGTCAAACATGGGGTCGCCCAGCCCGGCGGGCAGCCCCGAAACGGCGCACTCAATTACACCGCCAACACTATCCCCGGCGCCCTTGGCTTCCAGAATCGCCTTCCCCATATTGTTTCCCGCTTGCGGGTCGAGTACAGGGAATTCTTTCCTAACAGCATCCAGCTGGGGATGGATCGTATCAAAAGGTGTATCGGAAATCCCTGCAATGGATGCAATATGGGCCCCTACCCGGATGCCCCTTTTCGCAAGCCACTGGATGCAAAGGCCACCGGCAATACAGATAGGTGCCGTAAGACGGCCGGAAAAGTGGCCGCCGCCCGCTGTGTCCTGATACCCTCCATACTTGATTTGCGCGGTATAGTCGGCATGGCCGGGGCGAGGACAGTCCCGAAGATTATCATAGTCACCGGAACGGGTATTGGTATTGCGGATGATAGCCGTGATCGGCGCGCCGCAGGTAAACCCATCAGAAATACCACACAGAAACTCCGGCGTATCCGCCTCTTTACGGGTTGTGGAAAAACCGTTTTGACCAGGCGCCCGCCGGGCAAGAAACGCCTGCAGGACATCCATATCCACCGGCAGGCCGGCAGGTATTCCGTCCAGGGTCATGCCGATGGCGGCCGCGTGGCTCTGCCCGAATACGGACAGCCTGAGATTTTCACCGTACATGCTGCTCATAATGACCTCCCAATCGGCGGTACTCCCCCCAGAAGCTGGGATAGGATTTTCGGACACATTCCGCGCCCAGTATGGTTACGGGCCCGGTGCATACAGTGGCGGCGATGGCAGCGGACATTGCGATACGGTGGTCGTTGCAGCTGTCCACAATGCCGCCGGTAAAGCTGGCTGGGTACACGGTCAGGCTATTTTCATCTGCTTCTGCCCTGCCCCCAAGGCTTGTCAGCATGGCAATGACCGAGGCGACACGGTCAGATTCTTTCATGCGAAGTCTGCGTATATCGGTAAATATCGCCCCATGCTGGGCCGCTGCCGCCACCGAAAGGATGGGCACCAGGTCCGGTATATCCGCCGCGGAAATTCTGGGGGCACCGCTGCCCAGAAGAGAAAGCTTCTCCTGGACCGCACGGTCACCCTGGGGAGAATCCGGGTCCAACCCATGCAGGGTCAGGCAGCTGCCCAAGGCATTGGCAGCCAGGAAGAACGCGCCGTTACTCCAATCCCCCTCCACACGAATTTCTCCGGGAGAGTGAAAGCGTTTATCACCGGGGTGATCCGGATCTCCCCCAAAAAGGGATATCGCAGCCTTTGTCATATCGATATAGGGCCTCGACTCTATCTTTCCGGTTACTTCCAATTGACATCCGCTTCCCAGCAGGGAAAGCGCCAGAAGCAGGCCGGTAATATACTGGCTGGATACACCGCCGTCAATGCGGTAGGCTCCGGGGCGCAGCTTGCCTGTACAGCGAATGGTATCCGGTGTGGGCCGGGTCAGAGTACAGCCCATCCGTTCCATTTCCTCCCAAAGGGGAGAAAGCGGCCGCTGGGGAAGCCGTCCCTCCATGGTAAACAGGGCATCCACCCCAAGTGCTCCCGCAACCGGCAGGAGAAAACGCAGGGTGGAACCGCTCTCCCCACAGTTCATCCGGGCTTTTTCCGGTACAGTCTCCACAGGAAACACAGTAAAGCCCGAATCGGTTCGGATAATATTTGCTCCCAGGGCGGTAAGACACTCTGCTGTCGCTTCCATATCCCTGTTTGTTTCGGCGCATTGCAAAAGCGTAGGCTTATCCGAGAAAGCCGCGCAGATCAGCAGCCTGTGTGCCTGGGACTTGGATGGGATCACGGTCAGATCCCCCCGCAGGGGACGGGGGCTGATGAGAATATCCATAGTTATAGACCTGCCTGAATAAAGGATTTCAGCTGCTCCACAGGTGTCGGGACAATGGAGCAGTCTCCGATGGCATTGGGAAGAATCAGGTTCACCTGATCCGCGGAACGCTTCTTATCCGACAGGGCATAGGACAGAATGTCATCCGCAGTTTCTTCCGTGGAGGTGGGCAGTCCAAATTGCTCCAGAATGGCCAGAATCCGGGGGGTGTCCTTACAGCCGCTGGCTCGGCTGACAATGGCGATGCCGGCAGCAACCGCTTTTCCGTGGGACAGAGCAAAATTGCTCTTGGCTTCGATCCCGTGTCCGATGGTGTGGCCAAGGTTCAGCTTCATTCTGGCGCCTGTGTCAAACTCATCCTCCATAACCACGTCACGCTTCAGTTCCACACAGCGGGTAATCACATATTCCCGGTCAAAATCCAACCCATTAGCCTCCAAATGAGAGAAAAGAACCGGATCATACAAGATTCCGTACTTAATTACCTCCGCGCAGCCGTCCCGGAAAATCTCCTGTGGCAGTGTGTTCAGCGTATCGGTATCGCACAGCACCAGGCTGGGCTGGCAGAAGGCGCCTGCCAGATTCTTTCCCGCCGGCAGATCAATGGCGGTTTTTCCGCCCACGGAGGAATCCACAGCCGCAAGCAGGGTCGTTGGAACCTGGATAAACCGAATTCCCCTCAGATAGGTGGCCGCGGCAAAGCCTGCCAGGTCCCCTGCTACGCCGCCGCCAAGAGCGACAATCAGGTCCGAACGGGTAAGCCGGTTGTCCGCCAGGAAATTCAAAAGTGACAAATAGGTCTGGGCGTTCTTACTTTCTTCCCCGGCGGGAAATACAAAGGAAACGACGGTAAATCCAGCGCCTTTCAGGCTGTCCGCAGCCGTTGCCCCATAAAGCGGGAATACGGTGGATTCACTGACAAGACAAACCTTTTTGGCCTTTCCAAGCTTTTGGGCAAGAGAACCCAACTGGTTCATCAGACCGCTGCCGATACAAATATCATATTTTTTCGAAGCGGAGACCGTAACTGTTTTCATCCGTCCACCTCCTCTTTGCGCCGCTTTCCCTCTTCCAACAGACAGACCAGTGTTTCTTTATCCTCCCGGGCGAGGGCGTCCCGGTAGGCATTCAAACTGGCAAGATACGTGTCCAATTCAAACAGAACATTTTCCTTGTTATCCAAAAACAGCTCTGCCCACATGCCGGCATTCAGCCAGGCAACCCGGGTCAGATCCTTGTAGCTTCCTGCCGAAAAGCCTTTGTGGCTAAGGGCCGTGGGAGATTTGATATACGCGTTGCTGAGAATGTGGGGCATCTGGGAAGTGAACGCGATCATCCTGTCATGGTCCGCGGCAGTTGTCACGGAAAAGGAGCCAAAATCGCAGGGCGCCAGGGCATCCTTTACCCGCTGAAGCAGGGCCATATCGTCAAACCGTGGGGGCACCAGCACCATGGGCGCGCCCCGGAACAGGGTGGCACGGCTATACTTAAAGCCGGAAAAATGGGAGCCTGCCATGGGATGTCCGCCCACAAAGGTGAAGCCATACCGCTCTGCCACAGGAAAGCATCGGCGGCAGACCTCTTCCTTCACACCGCAGCAATCCAGCACCAGGGAGGATGCCTGGATAAACTTTCCGTTATCCTCCAGCCAGCCGGCGCTTCCGGCGGGATAAATCGCAAGCAGAATCAACTCACAGTCTGGGATTGTCTTTTCATCCAGAACCCCGTGGACCGCGCCGGAAAGCATGGCAAAGGAGAGCATTTCTCCGTCACTGTCAGCAGCATACACGGTATGTCCTGCCAGCGCATAGGCTCTTGCCAACGAACCGCCGATGAGCCCCAGTCCCAGAATTCCTACATTCATTGCATGGCCTCCTGGATCTTTCGGACCCGATGGCAGAGTTCGTCGAACTGGGGCGGGGTCAGGGACTGGGCACCATCACAGAGGGCGCAGGAAGGATTATTATGAACCTCCACCATGATACCGTCCGCACCCGCCGCAGCAGCCGCACAGGCCATAGGCGGAACCAGACGAGCCTTCCCCGTAGCATGGCTGGGATCCACCACCACAGGAAGATGGCTCAGTTCATGGAGCACTGACACCGCGGAAAGATCCAAAGTATTCCGGGTGGCCGTTTCAAAGGTCCGGATGCCCCGTTCACAGAGAATCACATTTTCGTTGCCCTCGCTCATGATATACTCGGCGCTCATAAGCAGCTCCTGGAGCGTATTGGCAAGGCCCCGCTTCAGAAGAATCGGTTTTTTGGTTTTTCCAAGCTCCTTGAGAAGGTCAAAGTTCTGCATATTCCGGGCGCCCACCTGAATCACATCTACATCAGCAAAAAGATCCAGGGTGGAAATATTCATGATTTCCGTTACAATGGGAAGTCCGACCTCCCGCTTGGCTTCCAGAAGCAGCTTGATGCCCGCATCCTTCATGCCCTGGAAAGCGTAGGGGGAGGTGCGGGGCTTAAAGGCACCGCCCCGGAGAATATTGGCACCGGATTCCTTCACCGCCCGGGCAACCGCAATGATCTGCTCCTCGGATTCCACGGAGCAGGGGCCGGCGATCATCGCGAAATAGCCGCCGCCAATGCGGGCGTCCCCCACCTGGATAATGGTATCCTTGGGATGAAATTTCCTGTTGGCCTGTTTGAAGGGCTCGGAAACCCGCTTTACGCTCTCCACGATCTCCAGGCTGTTCAGCAGCTCCATATCAACCCGGCTGGTGTCGCCGATCAGTCCCAGGACGGTAACCTCGGTGCCTTCCGAAATGTGAACATCCAGATTCTGATGCTTCAGCCAGGCAACCAGATGGGCTGTCTGTTGGGGGGTGGTTCCGTGTTTCAAAATAGCGATCATCTTTTTCAGCTCCCAGATAAAAAATTTACGCCGCACGATGCGTTCGTGCGGCGCTCAAGTTGGTTTTCAGCTTGCAAAAGCATTGCAGCACAAATCGCTATTACCTTTTTCCGTGAAAAAAGTAATAGTAGCAAAAGTAAAACTGTGCGCAAGTGCAGACGGTGACCATACTTTGGGCCTCCATATACGAGCTGTTTCAGTGAGTATAACACCGGCCGCAAAAAAATGCAAGGCTTTTTTCAAAAATACATGCAGGAAATCCCCGCTGGATTTCTCATACTAATATACGATTGAAAGAAGACTTGGATTTTCGAGCATAAATCGCGATAAAAAAGGCCGAGGACGCAGATGGG
>CAMEIK010000010.1 GCA_945918315.1 uncultured Clostridia bacterium | reverse complement strand
TTTTCCAAAGGTTCGGCTGAGGAAAAATCCCTCGCCACCGGCTCTTGCCGAATTGCGCGGTGTTGCCGTAACGAAAAACAGCGGTGATCCCTGATCGGAAAGGAATCACCGCTGCGTGTTACTTGCCGGCCTGTTCCGCGGAGACAACGTGCAGCACGCCCTCCTCCACGGTAAAGCGGATATTACAGCCGGCGAAGGTCATGCCGTAGACTCGTCCGGGCTGCTGCTGGTAGGAGGGCCGCGGGTCGTGGGACAGCACGCCCACCGCGGCATCCCGTTTTTCTTCCGGGAGCAGGGAAAGCAGGTCCTGAGGAAAATCCACCCGGAGAAGATACTCACCGGCCTCTTGGGTGAAGCCCCCCAGGGCTTCCGGTTGGCAGTCGCAGTAGGGAATATAGGGCTTGATGTCAAAAATCGGGGTACCGTCCAGCAGATCGGCGCCGCCCACATGGAGCACGGTGCCGAAAGCATCCGTCCGCTCTGTACCGAGAAGCGTCACACAGGACAGTCCCAGATTGTTAGGCCGAAAGGGGGAACGGGTGGCGAAAACTCCCATTCGGGTGTTCCCGCCCAGCCGGGGCGGTCGGACCGTGGGGGACCATCCCTTTCCGACAGACTTTGAAAACTGCCAGATGATCCACAGGTGAGAAAAGCCCTCGATGCCCCGAAGAGCGTCGTCGTTTCGGAAATCCGGCTGGAAGACAATGGTGGAGCGCAGGGTATCCACAAGACCGCTTTGCCGGGGAATTCCGAATTTTCCACCGAAATCGCTTCGCATGAAAGCAATTGGTTGGATGTCCGCCATTAGCCCACCCGCTTTCTTAAGCAGAAGGTCACGGCGAAAATGGCCGCCAGCAGCAGGCTGATGGCGGCGCCCGCGGAACAGCCCAGATAGTAGGACACAATCAGCCCTCCGATACCTGCCGCCAAAGCGAAAAGAACGGATAGCAGGGTGTACTGGCGGATATTCCGGGCCACATTCCGGGAGGCGGCAGCGGGAAGCACCAGCAGGGAGTTGAGAATCAGAAGCCCCATGCTGGAAATGGACAGAGTTACAACCACCGCGATGGCGGCGGTGAACAGGGTCTGGGACAGCCCAACGGGAACGCCCCGGGAGGAAGCCAGCTGGGGATGGACCGCGGAAAGGGTCAGCCGGTTGGCATAAAGGAACCAGAATACCAGCACAAAGACCAGGACCAATGCCAGCATGCCGATCTCCGTGGGGGAGATGGACAGCACATCGCCAATGAGGTAACGGTTGTATTTTGTGAAGCTGCCGCCGCCCAGGGTGGCGGCGAAAATCCCCAGCGCCACCGCGGTGCTGGAAAAGACACCGATCAGGGTGTCCGCCGACTGGCGGCTCCGGCTCCGGACGAAGGAAAACAGCAATGAGAAGGCCAGGCTGAAGAGAACCGCCGCGGCAAGGGGGAAGGCGATTCCCGCGATGCAGCCGATGGCGATGCCGGTAAAGGCGGAGTGGCCCAGAGCGTCGGAAAAAAAGCTCATGCGTCCGGTGACAATCATGGTGGAAAGAATCCCAAACAGGGGAGCCATCAACAGCAGGGCAAGCAGGGCATTTTTCATGAAGTCCCACCGGAGCATTTCCACCGGAAGAAGCTCCAGAAGAGAGTACCAGATACTCATAGGCTGCCTCCTTGCATGTGGAAGGTCCTGCGGAAGGCTTCCGAGGAAAGAACCTCCTGGGGTGTACCCCTGCACACCACGGTGTGGTCAATGAGGGCCACCTGGTCGGCGTACCGGGGAAGCATGGAAAAATCGTGGGTGGTCATGAGAATGGACAGGTCGTAGGTTTTCCGGATCTCATCCAGCATGTCCATGAGGGCGTTCATGCCCTCCACATCCACACCGGACAGAGGCTCGTCCAGAATCAGAATATTGGGGATTGGCTCCAGGGCCAGGGCCAGCAGCACCCGCTGGAGCTCACCGCCGGAGAGGGTGCCCACCCGCTTGTCCATCAGGTCCTCTCCGTGTACCCGCTGAAGACAGGTCAGTACCGTCTGACGCATGGCCCCGGACAGGCCCAGAAAGGCCGGCCGGCGGCTCATGCAGCAGGCGAACAGGTCCGCCACGCTGATGGGTTCGCTGGGATCAAAGCTGGGACTTTGGGGCACATAGCCGATCCGGGGCTTTTTGCTCCGCTGGCCAGGCTGGCTGAAGGCGATTACGCCGGTGTAGTCCCGCTGACCCAGAATGGCTTTCAGCAGGGTGCTTTTCCCGGCGCCGTTGGGGCCGATCAGGGCGGCGAGCTCTCCGCAGTGGACATGGAGCTCGGCATTTTTCAATATTTCGTCGTTTCCGATTTTTACGGACAGTTTTTCCACCCGCAGGCAGCAGGACTGTCCGCAGTCCCGGTTATGGGAAAGCTCCTTCATCCCAGGGCCTCCTTTACGGTTTCGATGTTGCGGTACATGGCGGCAAAATAGCTGTCCCCGGCCATGGCCATGTCCAGGGAAAAAATCCGGATTCCCGTTTCCCGGGAGAGAACGGAGGCGGCGGAGGGGCTGCCGTTTACCTCAATAAAAATGGCGGGAAGGCTGTGCTCCCGGGCAAGTCCGATAAGCTCGATGAGCTCCCGGGCGGAAGCTTCGCTGCCGGATTCTTCCTCCACCGCCGCAAGGATTGTCAAGTGAAAGCTTTCGGCAAAGTAGGAAAAGCCGTCGTGGAAGGTGATGAGCTCCCGGCAGGACAGGCCGGACAGGGAATCCTCCCCATACCGCTGCAAAGCGTCCAGCTCATCCAGCAGGGGCACAAGATTATCGGAAAAAACCTGAGCGTACTGGGGATAGCGCCGGGAAAGGCCGGCACAGATATTTTCCGCCATTTTGGCGGCGCACACGGGAGAGAGCCAGATGTGAGGATCTTCCTCATGGTGATGCCCTGTGTGTTCTTCCTCGTGTTCCCTGTTGTGGTCCTCCCCGCAGAGCAAAGGAATTCCGGCGGAGGCATCGATGACCTTTTCTTCCTCGATGACGCCTTCCAGAAAATCCTCCAGCCCGGCGCCGGAGATCACGATGGTATCGGCAGCCTCGGCAGCTTTGACCTGGCTGACATTCAGGGAGTAATCGTGCAGACAGGAAACCGGCTCCGTAACCAGCCGGGTCACGGTCAGTCCGGTGCCCTGACAAAGCCGCTGGGTGAATTCCGCCACGGGAAGTGTGGTAGCGGCAATATCGGCACAGGGTAAGCTGCCGCACCCAATCAGGGAAAGCAGCAGCCCGGCGCATAAAGATATAGCGAGGATTCGTTTCATGTTGGCAACCTTCTGTTTCCGTTTCTAATTATAGGATAGCATGTTTGTCAAGCCGGAACAAAAAAGTCTGCCGCAAAATGAAAAAGGCCCGCGCCGGGCGCGGACCTTTCGGTATGGACTTACTTGTGTGCTTCCAGCCAGGCGTTTACCTTAGTCTTGGCAAGACGCTGGATGTCCTCGGTGGGGTAAGGAGAAGCTTCGCCGCCATCGACATACAGGAAGTACAGACCCTCGGGAGTCTGGTACAGCGTTTCCTCAAAACCGGCGGGATCACCCAGATAGCCCTGGGTAAACTTGTGCACCAGGGTGGCGGTTTCTGTGTCGTATACCTTTTTGCAGATGATCTTGTTCATGGTTGACCTCCTTTCATCGCGTCAGTCGCCAGTAATTATACAGATTTTTGTTAGGAAATCAAGTGTGAAAACATCAAAATGACAAAATCTGCAAAAAAATTGTTAGGAATCGATGTATAGACATGGAAAAGCCCAGAAATGATTTGTATAGAATGCACTAAAATGTTGGCGAAGAAAGGAGTTTCTCATGAAGGATATTCCGGTTTTTACCACTGAAAATGGGGCTGCAAGCCTGATTCTGGGGGAAATCCCCTACCGCGGGGAGGCGTTTGTGCGGATCCAAGACAGCCTGGAACCGGAAAACCTGCTGAAAGAATGCGTTTCCTTCTGCCGGATGTGCGGAGCGGAGCGGGTTTACGCTTCCGGACACCCCTGGTTGGAAGCGCTTCCACTGCACTGCGCCGTGCTGCGGATGCGGGGGGAAGCGAAGCCGGATCCCGGAAAAGTAAAATGTCTCTGGCCGGTTACCGGGGAAACCGTCGCCGAATTCCGGAAGCTGTACAACGCCAGGATGGCCGGGGTGGATAACGCGGGAACACTGGAAGCAAAGGACGAAGAGTGGCTTACCTCCGGCTCTGCCTATTATGTCCACGACCGCGGGAGGCTCCTGGGTATCGGAATCCTGGAAAACGGCTGCGTCCGGACGATTGCCTCCGCGATACCCGGCGGGGGAGAGGAGACCCTGCATACCCTCTTTACCCTGTGTCCCGGGGAGCCCCTTTTTCTGGAGGTTGCTTCCACCAATACCCGGGCCATCCGGCTCTACGAGAGGGCCGGTTTTCTGAAAACCGGGGAGCTGTCCCGGTGGTATCGCGCACTGTAAAGAAAACAAGGAATGTCAAGAAAAAATACTTGACAAACCGGCGTGTATCCTGTACAATACGTCAGGACGCAAGGACAATACCTTGACAATGGGGGCGCTGAGATATGGACGCTGTGGAAATGACGCTCCTGCTTGACTATTATGGTGAGCTTCTGACCGAGCGCCAGAGGCAGTGCTTCGACCTGCGGTACAATCAGGACCTGTCCATGGGAGAAATCGCTGAGGTTCTGGGGGTCAGCCGGCAGGGTGTCTTTGACAACCTGAGCCGTGCGGAGCAGCGTCTTCGGAATATGGAAGAAAAGACGGGCTGTGTCCGCCGGGCCCGGGATGCCCGCCGCGCGCTGGCCGGAATCCTTTTTGAGGCGGAAGCCCTTCGAAACCATCCGGATCAGAAAGTGGCGGAGGCCGCCCAGCGGATCATCGCTAACGCCAGGGAACTTGAGGAGTAAACAATGGCATTTGAGGGTTTGACCGAAAAAATTTCCGCCACCTTCAAGAAGCTTCGGGGCAAGGGACGCCTGAAGGAAGCCGATGTGAAGGAGGCCATGCGGGAAATCCGGATGGCGCTTCTGGAGGCGGATGTCAGCTATAAGGTGGTAAAGGACTTTACAAAGACCGTTACCGAGCGGTGCGTGGGCACGGATGTGCTGGAGTCCCTGACACCTGCCCAGATGATTGTAAAGATCGTCAACGAGGAGCTGTGCAAGCTCATGGGCAGCGATGCCCGGCATTTGAATATCAATCCCAATGGTCCTACGGTGGTTATGCTGGTGGGCCTGCAGGGCGCGGGCAAAACCACCAACGGCAGCAAGCTGGCGGGGCTTATGAAGCGGCAGGGCCGGAACCCCCTGCTGGTGGCCTGCGATATCTACCGTCCCGCCGCTATCCAGCAGCTGAAGGTCTGCGGCGATAAGCTGGGCATTCCCGTCTTTGAACGGGGCACCCAGAACCCGGTGGACACCGCGAAGGAAGCGGTGCTCCATGCCCGTCAGCGGGGCTATGACATGGTATTCCTGGATACCGCCGGCCGCCTCCATGTGGACGAAGCCCTTATGGAGGAACTGAAAAATATCAAGGCCACTGTGAAGCCCAACGAGATCATGCTGGTTGTGGATGCCATGACCGGTCAGGACGCGGTGAACGCGGCCCAGAGCTTCAATGAATGGCTGGATATCGATTCCGTGATGCTCAGTAAGCTGGACGGCGACGCCAGAGGCGGTGCGGCCCTGTCTGTCCGTGCGGTCACGGGAAAGCCCATCAAGTTCGCCGGTATCGGCGAAAAGCTGGAGGATATTGAAGCCTTCCACCCCGACCGGATGGCAAGCCGGATTCTGGGCATGGGCGATGTGCTGAGCCTTATTGAGAAGGCGGAAAAGGCCTACGATGCCAAGAAAGCCGCTGAGATGGAGCAGAAGCTGAAGTCCAACCGCTTCACCCTTCAGGACTTCTACGACCAGATGGTGCAGATGAAGTCCATGGGCTCCATGGAGGAGATTCTTGCCCAGATGCCCGGTGGTGCCAACCTGAAGGGTATGAAGGTGGATGAGAAGGCCATGGCCCACACTGAGGCCATCATCCTTTCCATGACTCCCAAGGAGCGGGAGAAGCCGGAAATCATTGCCGCCAGCCGGAAGAAGCGGATTGCCGCCGGTGCCGGTGTGAAGGTGGAGGATGTGAACAGGCTCCTCAAGTCCTTTGAGCAGATGCGCAAGCTTATCAAGCAGTTTTCCGGTCCCGGGGCGGGAAAGAAGCTGAAACGAATGCGGGGAATGGGCGGCTTTGGCGGCTTCCCCGGCTTTTGAGAAATCCCGGATTCCATCGTTCGCTGAAAGCAAATTGCTTTGCGATATACAAAGATATTTTTATGGAGGTGAAACTCTCATGGTTAAGATCAGACTGAGAAGAATGGGCGCCAAGAAGAACCCCTACTACCGGATCGTGGTTGCGGATTCCCGTTCTCCCCGTGACGGCCGCTGCATCGAAGAAATCGGAACTTACAACCCTCTGGTGAATCCTGCTGTCATCACTGTTGACGCCGAGAAGGCCCAGACCTGGATCAAGAACGGCGCTCAGCCCACCGACACTGTCCGTGGCCTGCTGAAGAATGCTGGCGTGCTGTAAGATTCCCTGAAGGAGAGGCACAATGAAGGAACTTTTGCTGTATATGGCAAAGAACCTGGTGGATGATCCCGATTCCGTCACGGTCACCGAGACTGAGGATGAAGAGGGAAAGGTGCTGGAGCTTCATGTAGCCGAGGGCGACATGGGCAAGGTAATCGGACGCCAGGGGCGGATCGCGAAAGAGATCCGCACCATTATCAAGACTGTAGCCCAGCGCACAGGCGAGAAGGTCACGGTCGAGATCGTAGAATGATACGGTGATGCGTGACGGTTCCGTCACGCATTTTCCGTTTTGTGAGACAACACTGTTTACAGGAGGTCACTCCATGAAACTTACCTATATTGAAGCGGGGCAGATTGTTACCACCCACGGTGTCCGGGGAGAAGTGAAGGTGCTTCCCTGGCTGGACACCCCGGAGGATCTTTGCGCTTACCGCCGCTGCCGGATTGGCGGCGAAGACTTCACCATCCGGTCCTGCCGGGTTCAGAAAACCTGCAACCTTGTTAAGCTGGATGGCATCGATACGGTGGAAGCTGCCCAGGCCCTGCGGGGGAAGACGGTGGAGCTTTACCGGGAGGACGCGCCGGAGGGAATCACCTTTGTCGCGGAGCTTATCGGCATGACGGTGGTCTGCCAGGAACAGACGGTGGGAACCCTGACCGAGGTGCTGGACTATCCCGGCAATCAGGTCTATGTGGTGAAGGGCCAGCGGGAGTATATGATTCCTGCTGTCCGGGAATTCATCCTCCATGTGGATATGGAGGAAAACCGGATGGAAGTGAAGCTTCTGGAGGGGATGGCAACCGATGCGGATTGAAATTCTGACCCTGTTTCCGGATTCCGTGGGGGATGTGCTTTCCGACAGCATTCTGGGCCGTGCCCAGGAGCGGGGCATTCTTCAGATTGAGACCCGGCAGATCCGGGACTACACCGCCAACAAGCAAAACCAGGTGGACGATTATCCCTACGGCGGCGGCCGGGGCGCCATTATGCAGGCGGACCCCCTGTACCGCTGCTGGGAGGCCGCCTGCGATGATGCGGCGGGGCCGGTGCATACCGTGTTTCTGTCGCCCTGCGGCCATACCTTTACCCAGGCGGATGCCATCCGGCTCAGTAAGCTTCCCAATCTGATCCTGGTCTGCGGCCATTATGAGGGCATCGACCAGCGTTTTATCGACGAGTGTGTGGATGAAGAAATCTCCCTGGGGGATTTTGTCCTCACCGGCGGAGAGATTGCCGCCATGGCGGTGACCGACGCGGTGTGCCGCATGGTTCCCGGTGTCCTGGCAGACCCGGAGTGCTTCCAGGAGGAAAGTCATTTTAACGGCCTGCTGGAATACCCCCAGTACAGCCGTCCCGCGGTGTGGCACGGCAGGCAGGTGCCCCCGATTCTCCTGTCCGGGAACCATGAAAAAGTGGCCCAGTGGCGCAGAAAGCAGTCTCTCCGGCGCACCCGGGAGCGCCGCCCGGATATGTATGAAAAGCTGGATCTCAGCAGCAGGCAGGATAAAAAGCTTCTGAAAGAAATGGCGGAGGAGGATGGCCGGTGACGAATCTGGAAACGCTTCAGCGGTGGGTTCGGGAGAGCGGCCGCATCGTCTTTTTCGGAGGCGCGGGGGTCAGTACGGAATCCGGAATTCCCGATTTTCGCAGTGTGGACGGCCTGTACCGTCAGAAATTTGAATACCCGCCGGAGACCATTATCAGCCACAGCTTTTACTTGAAAAATCCGGAGTATTTCTTCCGGTTTTACCGGGAGAAAATGCTTCCTCTGGGTTTTGAACCCAATATTACCCACAGAAAGCTTGCCCAGTGGGAGCGGGAGGGGAAGCTTCAGGCGGTGGTGACCCAGAATATTGACGGTCTTCATCAGAAGGCCGGCTCCCGGAAGGTCTATGAGCTCCACGGCTCGGTGCTCCGGAATTACTGCACCCGCTGCGGCGCCTTTTATCCGGCGGAATTTGTAAAGAATGCTTCCGGTGTGCCCCGGTGTACCTGCGGCGGAATTGTGAAACCGGATGTGGTTCTGTATGAGGAGGGGCTTGACCAGGAAGTGATCGCGAAAAGCGTCCAGGCCATCCGGAGCGCGGACCTTCTGATCGTGGGCGGTACCAGTCTCACGGTGTACCCGGCGGCGGGCCTCATTCAGTATTACCGGGGGAACCGGCTGGTGCTGATCAACCGGGATGCCACCCCCTATGATGATCAGGCGGACCTGGTCCTCCACGAAAATCTGGGAGAGGTCTTCTCTCAACTGGAATAGACAGAAAACCGGCTGCCCCCACGGTTTTTCGCAGGGGCAGCCGTTCAAATTCAGAATTTCCTTTTCATGATCCGCCAGGTGTAGTACATTTTTACGGTTGTGGACACCAGAAGGATTCCCACGGCGATAACGCCCGCAATGGCAGCGGTATACATACCCTGGGCAGCAAACAGCGCCATTTCTCCCCGAACCGCATAGAGCATGGTGCGGTACACGCCGGCACCGGGAATCAGGGGGAAGATGGAAACCACAAGATAGGAGATTGCCGGGTATTTGCGGATTCTGGCGAGAATCTCGGAATAGACGGCGGAGAAAAATCCACCCCAGAAATAACCGGTGAGCTCCGAAAGGCCACATTGAACGCACAGGTAATAAACGGCCCAGGCAATTACACCGCCCAGGGCGCACAGCAGACCGCCGGGGCCGTGAATATTGAACTGAACGGCAAATCCGATGCACCCGACAAAAGTGGCAAGGCAAAGAACAGGAAAGGGCGCCATATAGGAAGGGGCCTCCAGGGGTTCCCGCCAGAACCGGCAGATGAGATTCCAGCCGGCGGCGGTGCCCAGGGCGATGGCGGCGGCTACGAGAAACACCTGAACAATCCGGTTAATGCCGGAATTGGTGTCTCCGAATATAATGTCCCGCATGGCGTTGGTGAAGAGCAGGCCGGGAACCAGAATCATGAGGGCGCCGATAATGACACCGTCGGTGTGCTTGGCAATGCCCAGATTCACCATGGAATAGGCGGCAAGGGCCATGAAAAACGCGGAAGTAAGGGTGGTGAAGAAGGGATTCGCCTTCAGATGGGACATGGCTTTCTGCACAAGACCGATGAGAATGCCGCACACACCCGCCCACAGGGAATCCGCCAGGGTGCAGCCAAACAGCATTCCGAAGCCGGCGCCGCCGGCAAAGCAGCCCAGCATGATGGAGGCAAAGGAATAGGACCGGGCGGTATCCAGCACATGCTTCAGCCATCCGGCGCCCTCGTTGGGCTGGGGATGCCGGCTGCAGATTTTCCGGCTCAGACCGTTGAGCCGCTCCACCATTTCCAGGTCATTGCTGTGAAAACCGATCCTTCTCATTCTTGTAATGGGTTTGCCGGTATCTGTGACAATGCTTACCACCAGATAATTTGGAATCGCGAACACATCGGAGTCCAGTCCGTAGCTTTCCAGGATCCTGTGAACGCTGTCTTCCACACGGAAGGTTTCCGCGCCTGCCATGGCAAGCTCATAGCCCACATCCGTGGCCAGGTCAAGAATTGTATTGTAATCCATTGCTTCACCGCCTGAAATTATCATGCCTCAGTATACCATATTCAACCGGGATTGCAAGATGATTTTTCGGAAGAAAAAGGTCCCGGAGCGGCCTTTCGGCCCCTCCGGGGAAGCGGATGGTTTGTCAACTCTCCTTACGGACAAAGAGAACGCCCAGGGTGCCGGGGCCGCAGTGGCAGGACACGGTGCAGCCGGCCTCCGTCTCATAGATGTTGTCAAAGTGGCCGCATTCCTTTACGGCCTCCTGCACAGCTTCCAGACACTCGTCAGAAACCGGTGTGTGGGTGATGAACAGGGTGCCCCGGTCAATGTCCTCCCGGTTTCCCAGCCGGTCCATAACATAATTACGCAGGCACCGGTCATATTTGCCCCGATACTTCTTCACTACGGACATTTTTCCGTCCCTGACCTCGATGCTGGGCTTCAGGTTGAGAAGGTTCGCTCCCAGGGCCGCCGCGCTGGAACACCGGCCTCCCTTGACCATATATTCCAGCTTGTCCAGAACAAAGCTGGCCTCTACCCGGGAAGTGAAAGCATCCAGCTCCGCTTTCAGTTGATCAAGGCTTTGGGCGGTTTTCGCCAGTTCGCAGGCCTTCAGCACCACGAGACCCTGACCGGTGGACAGGTTCCGGGAATCCACAACCCGGACATTGTCAAAGTCCTGGGCGGCAATACAGGCATTCTGATAGCTGGAGGAAAAATCGGAGCTGATGTTAATATGGACCACACCGTCGTACGCCCCGGCGTATCCGGCAAAGGCCTCCTGGTAAGCGGCGACGCTGCGGGCGGCGGTAGAGCACAGGTTTCCCCCGGCAGCCACATGGTCAAAAATAACTTTTGGGGTTATGGTTTGCCCGTCCAGATATTCCTGATCCGCTTTTACAACGATAAGAGGAAGAATACCAATATCGTACCGGCAAACCAGGTCGGGGGAAAGGTCGCAGGTGCTGTCAGACAGAATTTTAATCTTCATAGCAAGAATCCTTTCTTCACATAATCGTACCGCTTCCGGCGGGATCACTGGTCATCATGAAACAGTTGGGTTCAATACTCTTTTTCCGCAGGTATTCCGCGCCCCAGTCCCGCATGGCGGTAAGGATGGGAAGCAAACTTTTCCCGGTCTGAGTAAGGGAATATTCCACTTTCGGCGGGATTACGGGAAAGACCTCTCTGTGGATGAGCTTCTGGGTTTCCAGCTCCCGAAGCTGCTGGGTGAGCATTTTCGGTGTCGCGCTGGTGATGACCCGGCGCAGCTCGGAAAAACGGAGCTTTTTCCCGGCCAGATGCCAGAGAATCAGGGCTTTGTATTTTCCACCGATGAGATCCAGCGTCGTCTCCACGGGGCATACATCACTGGGCATGTTGTGACCTCCCAACCTTATAGTATCAAAAAGGGTAGTATAGCACAAAATAGTGCATACTTGCCTTTTTCACAGGATGTGCTAGAATAATACCATACCGGCAGAAAGGTGTCAATGGGGACCGCGGAATTCTTCTCGCGTCAGTGGGAAACGAATGCATCAGAGCTTCCCAGGGACCGAAAGGGCACGCGGGATGCGCGTCCTTTGAAAATAGTGGATTCCGGTATCTATTTGGCAAAGAAGGTGTGTGAATGCGGCAAAAATACAATATCACCGGCATGACCTGCGCGGCCTGCTCAGCCCGGGTGGAGAACGTGTCCCGGAAGGTGCCTGGGGTAAAAAACGCGGAGGTGAACCTGCTGGCAGGCACCATGGTGTTGGAGGCAGATTCGGATGTCAGCGCCGCGGTGATTCAGGCGGTGAAGGACGCGGGCTACGGTGCGTCCCTTCAGGGTGCCGTGGCACCCAAAAAGACGGAGAAAACCCCGGCAGAGGAAGCCCTCCGGGAGATGAAGCGGCGGATCATCGGGTCTGCTGCCTGCCTCGTGGTGCTCATGTACTTTACTATGGGACATATGCTGGGGGCGCCTCTGCCACACTGGTACCACGGTACGGAAAACGCCCTGGTTGCGGCCCTGCTCCAGCTGTTCCTTACCCTTCCGGTGGTGTATCTGAATCGGGTGTATTACAGCCGGGGGCTGAAAGCCTTGTGGCACAGAAGTCCCAATATGGATTCCCTCATTGCGGTGGGGTCTTTGGCGGCTCTCATCTACGGCGTGGCGGCGCTGTTCCGCATGGCCTACGCCATGGGCCACGGGCAGCGGGATGTGGTGGCCCATTACAGCGAAAACCTGTATTTTGAGTCCGCGGCAACGATTCTCACCCTGATTACCCTTGGAAAGTACCTGGAGACCCGGTCCAAAGGAAAGACGGGGGATGCCATTCGGGCGCTTATGGATCTGAGTCCCAAAACGGCTTCTGTCCGGCGGGATGGCGCTGTGGCCGAAATCCCCGTGGAAGAGGTCCGGCTGGGAGATATTGTGATTGTCCGTTCCGGAGACCGGATTCCGGTGGATGGCACCGTGGTGGACGGTCGGGCTTCCGTGGATCAGAGCGCTCTGACCGGAGAGAGCGTTCCCGTGGAAAAGGAAACGGGGGATACCGTTTCGGCGGCCACCATCAACCGGGAGGGCTATCTGGAATTCCGGGCGGAAAAGGTGGGAGAGGATACAACCCTAGCCCAGATTATCCGTATGGTGGAGGAGGCTGGGGGCTCCAAGGCACCCATTGCCCGTCTGGCAGACCGGATTGCCGGGGTATTCGTTCCTGTGGTCATGGGAATCGCCCTTGTCACTTTCTTTGTCTGGATGGCGGCAGGGTATGGACTGGAATTCAGTCTGACAAACGCCATTTCCGTGCTGGTGATTTCCTGCCCCTGCGCCCTGGGTCTTGCCACACCGGTGGCGATTATGGTGGGCACCGGTCGGGGCGCCCAGCTTGGGGTGCTGTATAAGAATGCCCAGGCTCTTGAAAATCTGCACAGGGTGGATACGGTGGTGCTGGATAAAACCGGAACCCTGACTACGGGGGCACCGGAGGTCACCGACCTGTTCCCGGCGGGGGCGGACCGGGAGGAGCTGCTGTCTCTGGCAGCAATTCTCGAAAGCCGCTCCGAGCATCCCTTTGCCGGAGCCATCCTCCGGGCAGCGGGAGAGCCGAAAGGCGAGCCGGAGGACTTCGAGACCATTCCCGGCCGGGGTGTTTCGGCAAAGGTACGCGGTGTGCGCTACTACGGCGGAAACCGAAAGCTCATGGAATCCCTGGGCATTGCGGTTCCGGCGCTGGACAGCTTGGCCGGACAGGGAAAAACCCCGCTGTACTTTGCCTGTGAGGACGGCACCTATCTGGGTGCCATCGCCGCGGCGGATGTGCTGAAGCCGGATTCCAGGGAAGCGGTGGAGGCTCTGCGGAAGCGGAAGCTGGATGTGGTGATGCTCACGGGAGACAATGCGGGCACCGCCAGGGCCATCGCGGAAAAGGCGGGGATTCAGACGGTAATTGCCGATGTGCTCCCCCAGGACAAGGCAGGGGTGGTCCGTGCGCTGCAGGAAAAGGGCCGCCGGGTGCTGATGGTAGGCGATGGCATCAACGATGCTCCGGCCCTCGCGGCTTCTGATGTAGGCATGGCCATCGGCGCGGGAACGGACATTGCCATGGAGTCCGCGGATGTGGTGCTGATGTCCGGCTCCTTAACCGCGGTGAGCAACGCGGTTCAGCTCAGCAGGGCTACCCTGCGGAATATCAAGCAAAACCTTTTCTGGGCTTTCTTCTATAACAGCCTGGGAATTCCCATTGCGGCAGGACTTCTGTATCTGCCCTTTGGGCTTCGCCTCAGCCCCATGCTGGGGGCAGCGGCTATGAGCCTCAGCTCCGTGTTCGTGGTGACCAACGCCCTGCGGCTGCGGCTGTTCCGTCCGGAAACCTTTTCGGCACCTGGGGAAACTCCCCGGGAACCGGAAAAAAACAATAGTATCAGGGAGGAAAAACAAATGGAAACCGTAATCAAAGTAGAAGGCATGATGTGTACCCATTGCAAGGCAAGAGTGGAGAAGGTCTGCTCCCAGGTTCCCGGCTGCACGGGTGCCGTTGTGGATTTGGACGCCAAGACCGTTACCCTCAGCGGCAGCGCGGATGTGGAGGCTGTAAAGAAGGCCATCACGGATGCCGGCTACGAGGTGGTAGGGTAAGGCAAAAACCCTGGGGGACACGCTGAATAAGTCCTGAATATAGCCCTTTTTCTATGGTATACTGCTGTCAGAAAAAAGGAAAGGGCGATGGCTATGTATTCCATTCGGTATGTTCAGGGACATGTTCAGGTGTACGATCAGAAAGGACGCTTCCTGTTTTCGGCGGATACCGAACGGGAGGCCAGAGAGGAGCTGGAAGCGCTTGCGGAATCTGCGGCTTGATATTTGTTATGACGGCACCCGCTACCGGGGTTGGCAGCGCCTGCCGGGAACAGGCAATCAAACCATTCAGGGGAAGCTGGAAGAGTGCCTTTCCCGCATTCTGAGCCAGCCGATTCAGGTCACCGGCAGCGGGCGTACCGATGCCGGTGTCCATGCCCTGGGGCAGACGGCAAATTTTCACTGCGAAAGCGACATGCCGGCGGAGGAAATTCTTTCCGCTCTGCGCAGGTATCTTCCGGAGGACATCGGCATACGCTCCTGCAGGGAAGTACCGGACCGGTTCCATGCCCGGCTCAGCGCCAGGGAGAAGACCTACCGCTACCGGCTGTGGACCGGGGAAGAACCCTGCGTTTTTGAGAGGAAATATGTGACCGTTTTCCGGGAGCCTCTGGATGAAGGAAAAATGGCCCGGGCCGCGGAGCTGTTGACGGGAAAGCATGACTTCCGTGCTTTCTGCGCCAACAGCCATATGAAAAAATCCACCGTTCGGACGATATACACCATCCGGTTTGAGCGCACAGGCCCGGAGCTGGATATATCCGTTACCGCGGATGGATTCCTGTACAACATGATGCGCATTCTGGTGGGAACCCTCTTGGAAGTGGGCAGGGGGGACCGGGATGCGGAGTCCATACCCGACCTGTTCGGAGCGGCCCGGGCGGAAGCCGGTTTTCTGGCACCGGCCCAGGGGCTGTGTCTTATGGAGGTAATCTATTGAATATTCAGATTTTTGGAAAAAGTAAATCCTTCGATACCAGGAAGGCCGAGCGGTATTTCAAGGAACGGCGGATTCCCTACCAGTCTGTGGACCTGAACCGTTACGGACTGTCCGGACGGGAGTTCGACAGCGTGGTGAAAGCGGTGGGGGGTATTGATAACCTCATCGACTGGGACAGCAAAAGCCAGGAGGTTACCAACATGCGCTATATGGACGATGCCAGGACCAAGGAGGATAAGGTCTTCGATGACCAGAGCCTTCTGCGGGCGCCCATCGTCCGCAACGGTCGTCAGGCAACCGTGGGCTACTGCCCCGAGGTGTGGGATAAGTGGGTGTAAAGCCCGA
>CAMEIK010000009.1 GCA_945918315.1 uncultured Clostridia bacterium | reverse complement strand
GGCGGCGGGCACGGTTGACCTCGGTAATCTTCAGCTTCACGGTCTTGCCCACCATACCGGCCATATCGCCGCCCTTGGCGATGCCGGACTGGGAAGCGGGGATGAACACCCGGACGCCCTTCACATTGGCAACCAAGCCGCCCTTGTTCTCCTCGGTGATGGTGGCTTCGATGGTGGTCTTGTTCTCCACCATATCGGCCATGTCGTCCCAGATCTTCAGGCCGTCCAGCTTCTTCTTGGACAGCTGCACAGTGCCTTCCTGGTCGTTCACACGAACCACGAAGACCTCAACCTGGTCGCCCACCTTCAGGACATCCTCGGGCTTCACGGAAGAATCGGCGCTGACTTCGTCATAAGGGATATAGCCAGCGTGCTTGGTGCCCAGATCGACCTGGACTTCGGTATTGCTGATACCGGTAACGGTTCCGATGACCTTATCTCCTGTATTTAAAGTCTTGATGGACTGCTCCAGAAGTTCCTCGAAGTTCTCCTCCTGTACAGTCTCAGCATTGGTAATTTCGCTCATAGTCTTGTTGACCTCCTTTATAATCCACGCCGGAGTTGACGCACCGGCAGTGATTCCAACATCATTGGCCCCACGGAAGGTGTCAGGGTTCAGCTCCGCCGCGCTGTCCACCTGTACAACAATTCCGCAGTTTTCCCGGCAAATCATGGCCAAGCGGCCAGTGTTGGAGCTTTTGGGGTCTCCGACGACTACCATTGCCTGACATTTCCTGCTCAGTTCTTGGGCCTCGTTTTGCCTGCATTCTGTTGCTCTGCATATTGTATCAAATATTTTCAAGTTAGTAAACTGTTTTTTTGCAAAATTTCCGCATTTTTTCCACAAATTTTCCGTGGAGGTGGTCTGACTGACCATGCACAATGGAGTATCGGCGGGAATTTCTTCCTCCTGCACCCATTTTTGGAAGTCCTCCTGGGTCTCGAAAACCTTACACCGGCCGCACCATCCCGCGATACCCTCCACCTCCGGGTGGGTAGGCGTGCCAATGATGATGCTGAGTCTGCCTTCCGCTTCTGCCTCCCGGACGATTTTATGAATCCTCGCCACAAAGGGGCAGGTGGCGTCCACAATCCTGACATCCCGCTTTTGAAGCCTATCATATACATCCCGGCTGACGCCGTGGGAACGGATAATCACCGTCTGACCGGCCTGTGCCTGCTCGGGGGCATCAATCACCTGAACGCCCATTTCCTCAAAATGGGACACAACATGCCGGTTGTGGATAATGGGTCCCAGAGTCAGGGTCTTCTGTCCCGCGGAAACGCAGGCTTCCACCGTATCCACTGCCCGGCTGACACCGAAACAGAACCCGGCGCTTTTGGCAACAGTTACGCTCATAGCGTCACCTTTTCGCCGATGATCCGCTTCATTTCCGCCAGAACCTCCTGGACGGTCATTTCCGAGGTGTCCAGCTTCACGGAATCCCGGGCCATCTTCAATGGCGCGATGTCACGATGTGTGTCCTGGTAGTCCCGCTGCCTGATTTCCGCAAGAACCTTTTCAAAAGAGGGCTTCTGCCCCTTTTCCGCAAGCTCCTTGCAGCGGCGATCCGCCCGGACCTCGGCGGAGGCAGTCAGAAAAATCTTCACATCCGCCTTTGGAAGCACCACGGTGCCGATGTCCCGGCCGTCCATGACAACATTGTATTGGCGGGCCACCTCCCGCTGCATATCCAGAAGCACCTCCCGGACCACCGGCTGGGCAGAAACAAGGCTGGCTTTCTGGCCAATTTCCTGGGTTCGGATGTCCCCGGTCACATCCATGCCATTCATAATCATATGCTGAAGACCGTCTTCATCGTAGGTGATGCCGATGGTCAGCTCATCGATATACCGGTTGACGCCGTCGGTATCCTTTGGGCTGATACCCAGCAGATCCATAAAATAGGCAACCGTGCGATAAATAGCCCCGGTATCCACATACCGGAAATTCAGCTCCGCGGCAAGCTGCCGGGCGATGGTGCTCTTCCCTGCCCCGGCAGGGCCGTCAATGGCAATGGAAATCATTTTGGGCATATCAAGATTCCTTCTTTCCCTGTTCTCGTATATAGAAGATCATTTTTCCCCGTTTCGGAGCAGGCTCAAAGCTTTTGCCTCCCGGTCCAGCACCTCGCGGGTGGAGAGGCCCAGCCTGGCGGCGGTGGCTTCCGGCGAAAGAGGCTCCCCCTTTTCCAGGCCAAAGCGCAGTGTCAGAAGCCGCGCGTCCTCCCCGGAAAGCTGGGAAAGCAGCTCAGCAACCCGTTCCCGCATCCGGAAATAGGCAGTATCCTCCACACTCTCGTTCTGTTCCTCCTCCGGCTGTTCCCGGGGCGCCGCCTGTTTCTCCATCATGATGGCATCCGCAAGCATATTGCTGACCGCTTCTCCCTCTTCCAGGGTCATATTGAGCTTCCCGGCAATTTCCGCCACGGTGGGATTGCGCCCCAGCTCCTTCAGAAGCGCCCTGTCCGCCTCCCGGTAATCCTGCATAGCCTTCCGGAGCTTCTCACCCACGCCGCCGGACTTGGCCTGAAGGGTCACCGCCTTTGCCATGGCGCAGCGGATTCCGCGGTCCCGCAGGGTGGCGTAGTCCCCCCCCTGATAGGCCTGGATTCCCTGCCACAGTCCCAGGTTCCCCTCCTGGATGAGGTCCAGCATCAGAACGCCGTACCCGGCGTATTCCCTGGCAAGCTCCACCACCCGGGTTAGCCCCAGATTCAGAAGCCGCGCCCGCGCATTTTCGTCTCCGGCAGAAGCTTCCCTGGCAAGACGGTTTTCATCCCCCGCCGCCGGAACGGCGGAAAGCTCTTCCAGGTAGATCCGCAGAGGATCCTCCGGTTCCAGGTCCCGGGGAACAAAGCCCACCTTCGCCAGATGGGCCTCCCGGGCAAGACGTTCCCCCGTCCGGGAACCGGACTGGTATTTGGGAAGTCCGGAAACATCCAGAAGCACCCCCCGGTCCTCCACCGCCTGAAAGGCTTCCTCCGCCGTTTCGGCGCTCTCTCCCTCCAGAATGGCAAGCAGGTTCCCCGCCTGCAGGGTGTCCCCCTCTTTCCGGGAAGACAGCAGAACCTCCCAGGGTGCCTGTCCGAAGGCATAGTCCAGCTCTATCATGTCAGAAAATCCTCCAATCCCATATCCGTGCCCAGCCGCTGGAGCTTGTCCATGGCCTGGCGCTCAATCTGTCGGACCCGTTCCTTGGAAATTCCCAGCTCCCCGCCGATTTCCTCCAGAGACCAGCACCGGCCATCCTCCATACCAAAATGGAGCCGGAGAATCCGCTGCTGTCTGTCTGTCAGTGTATCCATCAGACGGCTGAGATTCTCCTCCAGCTCCTGGCGCACCAGCTCCTCCTGGGGCTGAGGTGCCTGGGCGTCCTCCAGAAGCATGCCCAAGGTACTTTTCTCCTCGTCACCCGCCGGAGTATCCAGGGAGCAAACCTCCGGCATCAGCCGCAGCAGTTCCTCAACCTTTTCCCCGGGAAGTCCCGTCTGGGCTCCAATCTCCTCAGCGGTAGGTTCCCGCCCCAGATTTTCCTGAAGACTCTTTCTCGCCGCGTCAATTTTTCGCATCCGCTCCGCGGTATGCAGAGGAACCCGGATGGGGCTGCCGTGGTTCATGAGACACCGGGTAACCCTCTGCCGGATCCATTTGGTGGCGTAGGTGGAAAAACGGTAGTCCAGAGAATAATCGAATTTCTTCGCGGCGGCCAGCAGGCCCAGGCTGCCCTCCTGAATCAGATCCAGCAGCGGCACCCCCCTGCCCGCGTATTCCCGGGCAACGGACACCACAAGCCGCAGATTGGCACTGACCATCTGACGAACCGCGTCCTCATCCCCCTGGGCACACCGCCGGGCAAGGTCCCGCTCCTCCTCGGGAGTCAGCCGGGGAATCACCCGGATCTCCCGGAGATATTGCCGGATGTCGTCGCCGTCACCGCTGATGGGCACATCCCGGTCTTGTTCCAAAAGCTCTGTCATTCCTTTATCCCTTTTCTTTCCCGAAGACGGCTTCTCAATGCCATAATGTCCTCCTCGGTGCGGACAGTCCCGGTCTGATGCTCCATCCGGATGGTCCGGGCGCAGTCCCGCAAAGCCTGGGCATTCACCGGCTCATCATACCGCTGCAGAATCCCGGCGATATGGGCCATCTCCTCGGAAGTGAAATCCACAAGGCCGGTCAGAGTAGCGTCCTGCCCCTCCCGATGCCGCTGAAGCTGCTGAGAAAACACCTTGGCAAGAATCGGCACGGAGAATTCCTCCGGCGTAAGCTCGGGGATCTCCGAAAACAGCGCCGGCTCCTTCATCACGGATGCCACCACCCGCTCCTCCGCCGCCGCGGACTTCACGTTGTCGTAGCGAATCTGCCGGCTCTGGGGCTGCATATTCCGGGCAGGTGCCAGGTCGATCTTCTCCTGCTTCCGCTTTTCCCGGGAAAGGCGCCGTTTATAGGCTTTCTGTACCTCGATTTTCATAGCTTCCGGGCTGATCTTCGCCGCCTCCGCGGCACGGTTGCCGTAGACCTCCCGCTGGACCGCGTTGCCCAGTGTGCTGACAAAGTCCGCCGCTTCGGTGATGAAATTCACCCGTTCCTCGTCTACGTTCAGATCGTATTTTTTCTGAATTGCCTTCAGCTGATATTCCACCCGGTTTGAGGATTCCTCCAAAAGAATCCGGAACCGGTCCGCGCCGAACTTCCTGAGAAATTCGTCCGGGTCCTTGGCATCCCGCATTTTCAGGACCTTGACCTGAAGTCCCGCTTTTTCCAGCATGGGAATGGCCCTCTGGGTGGCGTTCTGCCCCGCCTCGTCTCCGTCATAGATCAGTATGACCTGCTGGGTATACCGGGCAAGGAGGGACGCGTGTTCCTCCGTCAGAGAGGTGCCCAGAGAGGCAACGGCGCAGTCAAAGCCATACTGGTGGAGGGCAACGGCATCCATGTACCCTTCCACCAGGATAAGATACCCCAGACGGGATTTCTTGGCCAGATTCAGCGCAAAAAGGTTTTTCCGCTTGTTAAAAATCTCCGTCTCTGGAGAGTTTAAGTATTTGGGGGTGGAGTTATCCATGACCCGGCCGCCAAACCCGATTACATTTCCCCGGACATCAATAATGGGGAACATCAGCCGGTTGCGAAACCGGTCATAGATTCGTCCGTTCTTCTGGGAGACGGACACCAGCCCCGCGGAGCGCAGCTCCTCCTGGGTGAATCCCTTCGCTTCCATGGCCTTGCACAGAGCGTCCCAGGAATCCGGGGCAAAGCCGATACCGAATTTCGTCAGCGTGGATTTTGGCATCCCACGCTTGCCCGCATACTCCAGGCCTGCGGCCCCCTCCGGCTGAAACAGCGCCCCGTGGAAAAACCGGGCCGCTTCCTTGTTCAGCGCCCACAGCCGCTCCTGATGCCGGAACCGGCTCTGGTACTGCTCGTCCTCCGGCACCGTAAGCCCCGCCCGCTTTGCCAGGGCCCGGACGGCATCGGGATAGCTGAGCCCCTCAATCTCCATTTCAAAATTGATGACACTGCCGCCCTTGTGGCAGCCGAAGCAATAGTAGATTCCCTTGTCCGGTGAAACGGAAAAGGAGGGAGTCTTCTCCCCGTGGAAAGGACACAGCCCAAACAGGTTGGACCCGGACCGTTTCAGGTTCACATACTGGCCCACCACTTCCTCAATGGGATTGCGGGCAGCCAGCTCGTCTAAAAATGACGGCGGAAAAGCCATATGGGTTCCTCCTTTCACAGGGAAATCAGAATTGGCAGAGACATTCTAGCGGACCTGCCAGCCGTTGGGAATAAAAATCTCCGTATACTTGTAGACGGCATAGTTGTCCGTCATACCGGCAATATAGTCGCACACCGTCCGCTCCATACCATCAAAGGAAAGCTGGGGCTGAAAGTCCTCCGGCATCTCATTGGGATTGGCGATATAATACTCATACAGCCGCTGGAGCATGGCCTTGGCCTTGCTTTCCTCTCCCTTGGCAACGGGATTGCGGTAGACCCGGTCAAACATAAACTCCCGCAGTTCCCGCAGCGCCCGGTCCGTGGCCGGTGTCATACAGATGGCGCCCGCCTCCCGGGAGGTACGAATGGTATCGCAGACCAGCGTGTTGATCCGGTCCCGGTGGGTGCAGCCCAAGACAGCCGAAATGCTTCCGGGAATATCCTCGTTTCGCAGAATCCCCGCCCGGACAGCGTCATCAATATCATGGTTCACATAGGCAATCTGGTCACTGCGGCGGACCACCTGACCCTCCAGGGTTTCCGGGAGATAGCTTCCCGTATGCCCCAAAATGCCCAGCCGGACCTCATTCGTCAGATTCAGGCCCCTGCCCTCATTTTCCAGCACATCCACAACCCGCAGGCTCTGCTCATTATGCCGGAAGGGCTTCCCCAGGCACCGGGAAAGGGCTGCCTCTCCCGCGTGACCGAAGGGCGTATGGCCCAGGTCGTGACCCATGGCGATGGCCTCCGCCAGATCCTCATTGAGGCCCAGGGCCCGGGTGATCGTCCCCGCGATGCGGCTGACCTCCAGCGTGTGGGTCATCCGGGTGCGGTAATGGTCCCCCTCGGGTCTGAGAAACACCTGGGTCTTATGCATCAGGCGGCGAAAAGCCTTGCTGTGAACAATCCGGTCAATGTCCCGCTGATAGCAGGTTCTCACATCGTCCGGCCGCATTTCCTCCGGGGAGGGTCTTCCGGAGCTTTTGTCCGAAAAGGCCGCCAAGGGATTGAGCCGCCTGTGTTCCTGATATTCCAGTTCCTCCCGAACCGTCATGCAGACGCATCCTTTCTGTCACGCGAAATCATAATAAAACAGAATATCCGATTTTCCCTCCTGGGAGGTACCGTGGTAGACCCGGTTGTTAAAGCCGCCGATCCGGAAGCCGCAGTGCAGATAAAACCGGCAGGCCTCCAGATTATCGTCCTGGGCCTCCAGGAAAATGCCCCGGTAGCCCAACTCCCGGGCAAACTCCTCGCCCGCTTTCAAAAGAGCCCTTCCGACGCCTCTGCCCCGGGCCGAGGCGCTGACCTTCAGGTCCAGCAGGTGCAGATAGGCAAAGAAATGCTTCTGATAAACGGCGATACCCACGCAGCGGCCGTTTTCATAGGCGCCAAAGGCGCCGCCTTCCGCGTCGATTTGGGTAAGGTCATAGGCTTCCTCCGGGAATACCATGGATTTTGGCTCCGGAAACAGCTGCTCCCGATATTCCCATACTCCCTCCCGCAGAGAAACGATCAGACGCCCCGGCATTAAGAAAGGATCGTTGGATAAACGCAGGTCATCCCAGCAGGAAGCATCCATACGGTGTACTTCCATCATTGGGTGTCCTCCGTTCCCAGGGGAAAGGCCCGGTACTCCCGGCCCAGCTCCATTGCTTCCACGGTCCCTGCGGAAAGCTCCGTCAGGGCATCCAGGAAAGGGGTACCGCTCTTTTCCGGTACCAGAACCTCCAACTCCACCTCGGCACCGAAATCCGTTTTACGGACAACCCCGCCGAAAGAAGCAATCAAAAGCTTTACACGTTCATAATAGGGGTACGGGCAGGGTACATAGAAGGCAGTCCACACCCGTTTCATGGATTTTCCCGCGGCGTCCACAGCGATTTTCGCGCCCTTGGTATAGGCCCGGACCAACCCACCGGCTCCCAGAAGAATGCCGCCGAAGTATCTGGTCACCACACACACCACGTTAAACAGCGCTTCCCGCTGAAGAACCTGGAGCATGGGCATACCGGCAGTGCCTCCCGGCTCTCCGTCATCGGAAAACCGGACAGGACCGTCCCGGAGGATATAGGCCCAGCAGTTATGGGTGGCGTCATAGTGCTGCTTCTTCATCTCCTGAATCCGGGCCAGGGCCTCTTCTTCGGATTCCACAGGCCAGACCCTGCCGATGAACCGGGACTTTTTTTCGATGAACGCATCCTCGCCGAAGCCGGTTGGTACCAGGTACTCTTCCAAGATGTCAGCTCTCCTTCACAACATACTCCCGGAGCCGTCCGAGCAAAATATCATCCAGCACCGCGTCAATGGAAATGCCCTCCGGGGTATAGTCCACCCGGCTCACCTGGGCACTGTCATGAAGAACCTCCACCTGACCGCCCATACTGTAAGGCAGCAGCAGGGTCACCGGGTGACGGGCCTTACCCAGGCCCTCTTCCACCGCTTTCAGGAGCCCATCCAGTCCCTGTCCCAGGGCTGCGGAAACAGCAACATTGCCCTCCCCCGTGGGGATATCCTCCCGGGCGGCCAGATCCGCCTTGTTATAGCAGCGCAGAACCGGTGTGCCGGGCTTTGCCAGCTGGGAAATCAGCTTATCTACCACCGCAATATGGGCCTCCCGCTCAGGGTTCGCGGCGTCGATAACATGGATCAGAAGATCCGCGTATTGGAGCTCCTCCAGGGTAGCCCGGAAGGCATCCACCAGGTGATGGGGAAGCTTGGCGATAAATCCAACGGTATCGGAAAGCACCACTTCCAGGTTGTCCGAGACTTTCAGCAGTCTGGAGGTCGTGTCCAGGGTGTCAAACAGGCGGTTATTGGCTGGAATACCCGCCCCGGTCAATCGGTTCAGCAGGGTGGATTTTCCGGCGTTGGTATAGCCAACCAGGGCTACTACCGGAACGGAATTCTTCTTCCGCCGCTCCCGCTGAACCCCACGAACCCGGCGCACCTGCTCCAGCTCTTCTTCCAGCCGCCGAATCCGCTCACGGATATGCCGGCGGTCCGTTTCCAGCTGGGTCTCGCCGGGGCCCCGGGTACCGATACCACCGCCCTGACGGCTGAGACTGGCGCCCATGCCGGAAAGCCGGGGCAGCAGATACTGATACTGGGCCAGCTCCACCTGAAGGCGGCCCTCCTTGGTTCTTGCCCGCTGGGCGAAAATGTCCAGAATCAGGGCACTGCGGTCCAGAACGGTAACGCCGATCAATTCCTCCAATGCCCGGATATTTCCCGGGGAAAGGGTATTGTCAAAAATCACCATGGTGCTGTCCGTAGCCTCAGCCAGCATCCGCACCTCCTGGGCCTTTCCCGCGCCGATAAAGCTGTGGGAGTCCGGTGCGTGGCGGTTCTGCAGCATCTTCGCGGTACAGAAGCCCCCCGCGGTCTGTAAAAGGGCGTCCAGCTCCTCCAGCGACTGCTCCGTGGCGGTCTCCTCCTGTGAAAAACAATCCGCATTCAGGCCCACAAGAATTGCCCGTTCCTGAACCGCTTCCTTAAAATTTGATTCCATAGAATACCTCCGATATTGAAATGGGATGCCATGGGGCGGAGGCTTGCAGATATCCAGAAAACGAGGGAATCACGGCCCATGTCAGGGACTGAGCCCCCACGAAAAGAACCGTGTTTTCTTCGTCCGATATATGAAAAAAGTCCGCACCACGGCTGCCGTAGTGCGGACGAAGGGCTTACTTCAGGCCAAAGCGCTTGTTGAACCGGTCAACCCGTCCACCAGTGTCAACCAGCTTTTGCTTGCCGGTATAGAAGGGGTGGCACTTGGAGCAGATCTCAACACGAATGTCCTTCTTGGTGGAGCCAGTCGTAAAGACGTTGCCACACGCACAGCGGATCGTGGTCTGTTCGTACTTGGGATGGATACCTTCCTTCATTTCGTTCACCTCTTTCTTATCCGTTAAAGGGCGCAATACCCCGGCTTTTTTCATTCACCCGGATATGATAGCACATCAAGCCCGGGAATGCAAGCATTATTTTTGGGTTTTTCAAAAATTTCCGGCGATTCGGGAAATTTCGCGCAGCACCGCATACGTCGGCAAGGAAGCGCGGCTTCGCAGACGCATTTGCGCGGTGTTGCCTTAGAATGCCCAGTTGCCGTTCCGGAAAATGGGAACAACCTTGCCGTCCTCGCAGGTGCCATCAATGTTCAGGCCGTCGCAGCCGATCATGAAGTCCTCATGGATCATGGAATCATTGACACCCAGAGCCCGGCACTCATCCAGGGTCTTATTCTGGAAATCCTGAATCGTGTCGGCAAAACCCATACCCAGCGCCAGATGGCAGGCGGCGTTCTCGTCAAACAGCGTGTTGTAGAACAGGATACCGCTTTCCGCAATGGGGCTTCTCTGGGGCACCAGGGCGCACTCGCCGAGATAGGCCGCACCCTCATCCATGGAGACCATCGTCTTCAGCAGCTCCTCGCCCTTCTCCGCCTTGACCTCCACCGCCTTGCCGTTTTCGAAGCGGACGGAGAAGTTCTCGATCAGCTGGCCCTGATAGCTCAGGGGCTTGGTGGAATAGACGATGCCTTCCGCTTCCCCCCGCTTGGGAGAAATGAAGCACTCCTCGGTGGGGATGTTGGGGTTAAAGAAGATGCCCTGCAGGCTGGTGTCGCCGCCGCCCTTCCACTCTCCCTCGGGGATCATGCCCACGGTCAGGTCGGTGCCGTTATCCGCGGTGTAATGCAGGCTGCGGATATGGAGGCCATTGAGGTAGGCACAGCGGTCATGCAGGTCGGCATTGTGCTCCTCCCAGGCTTTCACCGGGTCTTTGCCCTCGCTGACCCGGGAGGTATTCAGAATGGCCTCCCAGAGCTTCTCCATGGCGGCGCTGGTGCGCATGCCGGGGAACACCTTCTTGGCCCAGGCGGCGCCGGGAACAGCGGCGATGCACCACTGGTCCTTGTTCTCCAGCTGGTCATGGTAGGGCTTTACAATGGGGTAGCGCAGCTGACGGGACTTGGCCAGCTTCTCCATGTTGATGCCCTTCAGGCCGTCGGGATCCTCGGACACCAGGTGAATCCGGCAGGGCACCACATCCACAAAGTGCTGCAGCTTGGCTTTCTGCCACTCGGTGACCTCCCCCAGGGTCTTGACGGACTGGTGGCGCACATGGAGCTTCTGCAGGGGCTGGTAGTCCCAGTCCACGGTGACCTTTTTGGCCTTGGCTTTGTAGGCCTCCTCCACCACCATCCGGACAAACTCCGGCTGGTCAAGGCCCGCGTAAATCAGGACCTCCTGACCCTTCTGGACATTTACACCGCAGCGGACAATCAGACGGGCATACTCCCGCAGTACTGTTTTCTTCATAGTTGGAAATCCTCCTGAAAAAATTTCGGTGCTATTTTACCAGATTACACGCAAAAGGTCAATGGTTATTGCAAAGAAAGCGTTCTTCGGGTATAATTATGGAAAACAGTCTGAAAAGTGCCGGGACATCTCCGGAAAAAGCGGACTGTCACACAAAAGGAAGAATTTGTTTATGCTTACAAAAGAAGAATTTCGCAAACGGATCGAAAAAAGTGCCATCCTGGACGGCGCCACCGGTTCCTGGCTCAGAGCCCATGGAATGCCCAGAGGCGTCAGCACCGAGCTGTGGGTGCTGGACCATCCCGATGTGCTTACCGAGCTTCAGAGGGGGTATGCCCGGGCCGGCGCGGACATCCTCTACGCACCGACTTTCCAGGCCCAGCCCATTGTCCTTGCATCCTATGGCAGAGAAAAGGACACGGAAGCAATTAACCGCTCCCTGGTCGCCCTGTCCCGCAAAGCGGCGCCCGGGTGTCTCATTGCGGGGGACCTGACCACGCTCGCCGGTTCCTGCGACAGCTTCGACCCCAAATGCTTTGACCTGCTTGTGGAGAACTACCGGCGGCAGATCCGGGGTATCATAGACGGCGGTGCTGATCTTCTTGTAGGCGAGACCCTCATGTACCCCCAGGAGGCGGAGGCCATTCTCACCGCCGCGGAGCTGGAAGGCGCGGGTGCCGCCATATACTCCTTTACCATGCAGTCCGACGGCTCCCTTTTCTCCGGAGCGGAGGCCGGGCCGGTACTCCGGGAACTGGAAAAAGCCGGGGCCTGCGCCGTGGGCTTCAACTGTGTTCCGGCAGACAACATGACCGCCGGACTTGTCATGAAGCTGCTCCGGTTCACAAAGCTTCCCCTGATCTGCAAGCCCAATGCTGGAATGCCTGTCATCAACGCCCAGGGACTGGCGGAATACGACCTGGATCCCGAAGGCTTTGCCAGAGTCATGGCCGAGTGTCATGCCGCCGGGGCCACGCTTCTTGGGGGCTGCTGCGGCACTACCCCGGCACATCTTGCCGCATTGAAGAAAGCGCTGTCCGAAACAGGAAAATAACCGGTTGCGAAACCGGGCGGAATTTGCTATACTTTATATGCTATGAAAAAGAGGATTCATCTTTATGTCAGCCGCAAAAACGTGCTGACCTGGCTGATGGCAGCCTGCATGGTAAGCTCGGCAGTGGCCCGCATATGGATCATCGGTGTGAAAGGGACCGGTGGCCCTGTAAACGTATGGAGCCAAATCTTCCTGCCAGTGGCAGCTTCCCTGCTCTATGCCGCCATCGCCCTGCTGGACGGAGAGGAAAGGCTTTATAAAACGGCAATTCCCGTTTGGATGGCAGCCCTCTATTCCGCTGTCTGGATCAGCCGCAACATCCCCAATCATCTGATTACCTGGCTGTTCTGGGTCTCCCTTGCCGCGTTCGCCTTCCTGTATACAGAGCTGATCTCCGGCACCCGGTGGCACGCCCCCTGGCTTCTGCTCCCTGTGGAGCTGGTTCCACTGGCCGTCACCCTGTATTACCACCGGGATTCCCTGGTTGCGGGAGATACCGCTACCCTGCTGTACTTACTGCCGGACGTGCTGATGCTCCTGGGCGCGGCAATCCTGGTATTTGCCATCCGGATCCATACCGACGGCGTGTACCATCCCATCTGGGGCGACCGGACCGATGGCCGCAGGCTCCGCTCCATGCCGGCTATGGACCAGGTGTCTCCCTACCTTATGGTTAACCGGAACGGCGCGTCCAACCTGTTTGAAGACTCCTTTGAAATCACACTGCTGGACCGCTACATTCGTCAGAAGCGAAAGGAAGGCCTGACGAATTTCGGCATTCTCCATGTATTCCTTGCCCTCTACTGCCGCTGTGTTGCCAAGTACCCCGCTCTGAACCGCTTTCTGTCCGGCCAGAAGGTCTATTCCCGGGGTGAGGATATCCAGTTCTGCATGACCATCAAAAAGGAGATGGCAACCACCTCTCCCGATACCGTCATTAAGGTTCACCTGTCCCCCCGGGACACCGCCGCGGATGTGTACCGAAAGGTCAATGAAGAAATCGAGAAAAACAAGCAGACCGTTTCCGATTCCGGCTTTGACAGCACCGCCTACGCGTTCACGCTGATCCCGGGCGTGTTCCTGAAGTTTACGGTATGGCTGCTGAAAACCCTGGACTATTTTGGCCTGATTCCGAAATTCCTGCTGGAAATCAGTCCCTTCCACGGCAGCGTGTACTTTACCTCCCTGGGCTCTCTGGGCATTCCCCCGGTATATCATCACCTGTACGATTTCGGTAACCTCCCCATTTTCTGCGCCTTCGGATGCAAACGCAAGGCAGTGGAGGTTCTGGAGGACGGCACAGTTGTTCAGCGTAAATACGTGGATTTCCGGTTCACCGTGGATGAGCGGATTGTTGACGGCTACTACTACGCCGCTTTCTTCAAGCACTTCCGCCGTCTGATCCAGCACCCGGAAGTGCTGGACGCACCCCCCGTGGAAGTCAATGCCGACATTGACTGAGGATTTTACCCGGGAAGTCCTGGCCTGTCTTCCGACGGATTATCCCTGGGCAGATCGTTTCCTCTGGCTTTCCGAGACGGATTCCACCAATTCCCTTCTGAAAAGGCTGGCCCCTGCGGGCATTCCGGCCGGAACCGCCGTGTGCGCCGGACTCCAGACCGGCGGCAGAGGCCGTATGGGAAGATTCTTTCTTTCACCGCCGGATATGGGGATTTACCTGAGCATGCTCCTGCGTCCGGAATGCCGGGCCGAAGAACTGATGCACCTGACCTGCGCTTCTGCCGTTGCCGTGTGCGATGCCGTAGAAAAAGCTGCCGGGTTCCGTCCCGGCATCAAATGGACCAACGATCTGGTATATGGCAAACGGAAGCTTTGCGGGATTCTTACAGAGCTTGGACTGCGGGAGGACGGAAGCGTTGACTACGCGATCGTCGGAGTCGGTATCAACTGCCGCCAGACCCTTTCCGATTTTCCGCCTGAGCTGCGGGATCGGGCAGGCTCATTGGAAATGGTCACCGGGGAAGAGATTTCCCGGCCGAAGCTGACCGCGCAGATGCTGACCGCGCTGTACCGGATGAATGACGGGCTGCTGCATGAAAAGAAAGCCATGCTGAACCGATACCGGGCCGACTGTATCACCCTGGGAAAGGAAGTTTCCCTGGTGCGGGGAGACTCTGTCCGCTATGGGAAAGCCCTGGATATCAGTGACACCGGTGCCCTGATCGTCGAATTCGCGCCGGGGCAGGTGGAAGCTGTGGACTCCGGAGAGGTTAGTGTCCGGGGTATGTACGGCTATATTGGATAAAATTCCCGCTTTTACGCCCACAGTTTTCCATAAAGGGATTGCTTTTTCCCTTCGTATTGGTTATACTAGATGTGCTGAAAAAGAAAAAAGGAGGAATTATTATGAAAGTGTTTTCCGCTGTTGTAAAAGTTCTGACCGCTCTTGCCGCTGTTGCCGGCGCGGTATATGTCATTGCTACCTATGGTGACAAGATCGTCGCCTGGGCCAAGGGCCTGATGGCCAAATGCCCCTGCTGCTGCGATGAGGCTCCCGTGGAAGAAGCTCCCGCCGAAGAGGCTGCTCCTTCTGAGGAAGTCGTTTCTGAGGAAGAAGCTCCTGCCGAGGAGTCCGCTCCCGTTGAGGAAGTTGTTTCCGAGGAAGTCGCGCCTGCCGAAGAGCCTGTGGCCGACGACGGCGCGCCCGTTGCCGACGAAGACGATTTCGAGGGCTGATGTTCACAAATAATACCGGGGCTTTTGTTAGAAAGTCCCGGTGTTTTTTATGGCAACACCGCACAATTCGGCAAGAGCCGGTGGCGAGGGATTTTTCCTCAGCCGAAAGTTTGGAAAACAGAGGAATACTTGGTGTATTTCCTGTTTTCCAAACTGAGCGGATGGGGGAAAAGACCCGCCATCCGGCCGCAGACGAATTTGTGCGGTGTTGCCTTATATATTCCCTTTGATTTTGATACGCTTACAGGTCAGTTTTCCCCACGGAGAATGTGCAGAATCATATCCACGCAGAGTCCCATATCCTCCACCGGGATGAACTCAAAGCGGCCATGATAGTTTTCGCCGCCGGTGCACAGGTTGGGGCAGGGCAAGCCCTTATAGGAAAGGCTGGCGCCATCGGTGCCGCCCCGGATGGGGACCGCTTCCGGTTCCATGCCTGCTTTTTTCATGGCTTCCATGGCCCGCTCCACAACATACATACAGGGCTCGATACACTGCTTCATATTGAAGTAACTGTCCCTGATCGTCAGTTCCACGGTTCCCTCGCCGTACTTGCGGTTGATGAACGCGGCAGCGTCACGCAAAAGCTGCTTTTTCTCATTGAATTTGCGCATATCATGGTCCCGGACAATATAGCCCAGGGTAGACTGCTCCACATGCCCCTCCATGGCGATCAGATGGAAGAACCCCTCGTAACCCTCGGTATATTCCGGTTTCTGCGCTGCCGGCAGAAGCCCGTTAAACTCCATGGCGATGAGCTGAGAGTTTACCATCTTGTTTTTCGCTGCGCCGGGATGGATATTGAGGCCCCGGAATACCGCTCTCGCGGAGGCGGCATTGAAGTTTTCATACTCAATGCCTCCCACCGGGCCTCCGTCCAGGGTATAGGCATAGTCCGCCCCGAAGCCCTTTACGTCAAACCTGTCCGCCCCTCTGCCGATCTCCTCGTCAGGGGTAAAACCGATTTTCACGGTGGCATGGGAACCGCCTTCCCCGATCAGACGTTCCGCGGCGGTCAGAATTTCCGCGATACCGGCCTTGTCATCCGCCCCCAGCAGGGTCGTGCCATCGGTGACAATCAGGTGCTTGCCCAGGTGATTGTTAAGAGATGTATACTCGGATGCCCGCAGCCAGATATTCTTTTCCTCATTCAGACAGATATCTCCCCCGTCATAGGGCACTATCCGGGCTTTGATATTCGCGCCGGAAGCGTCCGGGGAGGTGTCCATATGGGCAATCAGGCCAATGACCGGCTTCTCCGGGTCCCCGGGAATGGTTCCGTAAACGTACCCGAATTCATCCATATGGGCATCCTGAATGCCCATGGCCCCCATTTCCTCCGCCAGGGCCTCCCCAAGCAGACGCTGCTTTTCGGTGGAGGGACAGGTATCGGAATTTTCATCGGACTGGGTGTCAAAAGCGACATACCGCAAAAAGCGGGATTCAACAGCTTCCATATTTTCTCCTTTTCCGAATCATGGCCGCCGCTTTCCGCGGCGGCCATCCAGTGTGTCAAAAAATCCCCATGCGCATTTCGGCGCACCACGATTCATGAAAGCA
>CAMEIK010000008.1 GCA_945918315.1 uncultured Clostridia bacterium | reverse complement strand
CTGGTTCTGCTGCTGATTCTCTTTGCGATTCTGACTATTCATAATTCTTTTTCCTCCGTAGCTTTTTTGCGGAATTTCCGCTGTTCTAGCATACCCAGTATCTCAGGATTTATCCTTCGCTTTGAAAAGAATACTGGCAAGAAGTCCCGCGAATACAGCCGCGGTAATGCCCCCAGCGGTTGCTTTCAGCCCACCGGTGAAGATTCCAAGAAAACCATCCTGATCCACGGCTTCCCGAACGCCTTTGGACAAGGTATATCCGAAGCCGGTGAGGGGAACGGTAGCGCCGGCACCCGCAAATTCAACCAGTGGCTTGTATGCGCCCACAGCTCCCAGGACAACACCGGCCACCACATAGGTAACCAGTATTCTTGCGGGAGTCAGCTTTGTTTTGTCAATCAGGATCTGACCGATGAGACAGAAAACTCCGCCCACCAGAAATGCTTTCAAATAGTCCATTTGTTCACACCCTTTCGCCGGAGCTGGCTATTGCCACCGCATGGCACACACCTGGAATAGGCAGTCCCTGCTGGGTCGAGGTGGGGGAGAGAAGCGCACCGGTGCCGCAAAATAGGAGCTTCTTCATTTTTCCCTTTTTGAGTTCGCCAAGAAGGTACCCGCAGAGGGTGATAGCGCTGCATCCGCAGCCGGACCCTCCAGCGTGTACATCCTGGGTGGTATTGTCAAAGACCAGTGTACCGCAATCCGCAAGCTTGCCGCCAATACTCAAGCCATCCTTTCTGGCAAGCTCCAGGAGAACCTCTTTTCCCAGCTGCCCCAAGTCTCCCGTCACAATCAGGTCGTATTCTTCCGGCCCAACAGACATATCCTCAAAATGCTGCCGGATGGTAGCATAAGCCGCTGGAGCCATTGCGGCTCCCATATTGTTTGCGTCTTTGATCCCGAGGTCTGTAACCGTTCCTATGGTGCAGGCAGTAATAACCGGGCCTTTTCCCTCGCTGCATACCAGCGCCGCACCCGATCCGGTGACGGTCCACTGCGCAGAGGGGGTTCTCTGCCCGCCGTACCCCAGTGGAAAACGGTATTGTCGTTCCGAGGACGCAAAGTGGGAGGAAGTCAGCGCCACAACACGGTCCGCAAAGCCCCCGTCTATTGCCATAGAGGCTGTCAATAAGCTTTCGGCCATTGTGGAGCAGGCTCCGTACAATCCCAGGTGGGGAATACCGGTATTGCGCAGGCTGAAAGAGGAACCAATGCACTGATTCAGCAGGTCTCCGGAAAAAACAAGATCCAGATTCTCCTCTTTCAGCCCTGCTTTTTTCAGAAGCAGATTGAGAGCGGTCTGCTGCATAGTCTTCTCCGCCTGTTCCCATGTCTTTTGCCCGAAATAGGGGTCCTGGGAGGTCATATCAAAGGTATGAGCAAGGGGACCCTGCCCTTCCTTTTTTCCCGCGATGCTGGCCCAGGCTGTAATCACCGGCCTGGAAGGAAGTAAAAAGCTGCTGCGGCCCCGTTTGTTTTTTGCCATGGATGCACCTTCTTCTTTTTGGATTCCATGGTAGTATGCCCATGAGACGTACTGCAATTCACAAATCATTCTTGCCCATTTTATTTTATCCGGAAGGGAATTGCCATGGTTTATACAGTTCGTAAAGCACAGAAAGCAGATTGGAATACGATTCAAAGAATATACACCGGAGCCAGAGCATTTATGGTCCGAACCGGGAATCCCAATCAGTGGGGGAAGGATCGCCCCCCGGAAGAAAGACTGAAAAAAGATATAGAGGGAGGAACTCTCTATGTCCTGGAAAATGAGGGAATCATTCACGGAGTATTTGCATTCCTTTTGGGTGAGGATCCCACTTATGGATATATTGACGGTGCCTGGCTCAGCGACGCGCCATACGGAACGATCCATCGCATCGCGTCAGATGGCAGCGGCGGTGTCCTGAAAGCGGCGGTGGAGTTTTGCGCACAAATCTGTCCCCATATTCGGATCGACACGCACCGGGATAATAGGATTATGCGGGAGCGGATTGCAGGCAACGGCTTTCGGGAGTGTGGAATCATCTATCTGGAAAACGGTGATCCAAGGATCGCTTTTGAGCTGCTTCCGACAGCATAATACGAATATGCGATTGAAAGAAGACTTGGATTTTCGAGCATAAATCGCGATAAAAAAGGCCGAGGACGCAGATGGGCTTTCCGCCCATCAAGGACGAGAACGCATTTTAGCGCGATTTAGGCCGAAAAGACTGTCTGATTTTAATCGCATATTAGTATAAAATGACCCCCTTGAAAGAAACGGGTTCTTTCAAGGGGGATCAATCATTCGCTCATTCGACGGGCGCCGTAGTAGTGCTCCGACCAGTAGCCGCTTGCAAGACTGGAGTAGGAAACAACGGAGCGAGAGTTGGGGGCGTGGATAAACTGTCCATCTCCGGCGTAAATGCCCACATGGGAAATACCACTGGTATAGGTGTTCGCAAAAAACACGATGTCACCAGGCTGAAGATTGCTCCTGGACACGTCAGTTCCCATTTTGTACTGATCCGCAGGAGTACGGTAGGGGGAGTAGCCAAGCTCCTTCAGTACATAGTACACAAAACCGGAGCAATCGAATCCGCTGGGGCTGGCACCACCGTATGCATAGGGGCAGCCAAGATATTGCTGGGCTTTTGCCAGAATCTGACTGCCGGTTGCGCTGGGCTTTGCGGTAGAAGAACTACCGGAGCTTCCGGATGTGCCGTTCAGCGCTTCCGGACTGGGAGCGACTCCGGTGGAATTACCCAGACGGAAAAACTTGGGGCTGTTATTCGATGATTTATTTTCGTAGGGGACCTGGGTCAGCTCCAGATAGTCGCTGCGGATATAGCAGATTTTTGATCCGGTGATTACTTTATACCAGCCGTTATTAATTCCGATAATATAGCAGGATGTGTCGCCCTTTTTCACAGAACCAACCACAGAATAGGATGTGCCCGGACCGGAGCGAAGATTTACGGAGCTTCCGGTGACTTTGCCATAGCCCAGCTCCGCGTTCCTGGCAGTTTTCACATTCAGGTAGTCAGCATGCATGTAGCCTTCCTGCAGGTTATAGTTCACTTTATACCACTGACCAGCTTTGCTGATGATGACTACACATTCATCCCGCGGCGCGGTAGCAAGAATTTTGGAAGTGGTATTGGGCTCTTCCCGAAGACGCAGGGATGTGGCAGTCACAAAACCGATTCCATACATCTGGTATCCAGCGGCAAAGGTGGGAACAGTCAGCACTCCGGCAAGCAAAACCAGGGTCAGAGCCAGCGTGGCGATTCTTTTTGTGAGTTTCATATGTATCCTCCGGGGTGAATCAGGTATCTGTGTGGGGGAGAAGATTGCGAAAATGCCGGAGCGGCATTTTCGCTTTTGTACTGGCGCAGGACCTTATTTGCCGGCCAGAGCACGTTCCAGCCAGACACAGCCCAGATCAAGGGCGGTGTACAGGCCGTCTTTTTCACTCTTTTTTACGATACGATCCCTGCCTCTTGCGTTGGGATCCGTGAGCTGAAGCTGAATGGAAACCCGGGTCGCGATGTCGGTATCGTTAACCTTTTTGCTTTCCAGCACCTGCAGCATAATGATGTGGCTGTCTGCCATGGAGCCGTAATAGATGAGATTATCCTTTCTCATCAGCGGGCGACCTTTGTAGGTGAGTACTTTTTCGTCAGCCATGAAAGAACCTCCTATGAAAATGTAATTGAATTGTAACATATTGTTACAGAAAAGTCAAGTACGGTGAAATCCGCCAAAAACTGGAGGAAATGGAAGATACATATGAAACTGTCAAGGTACAAAATAAGGGGCCTTTGCCTGGACAAAGGCCCCTTGCCGGTGTTTGAAAATCAATCCTTGGAGAACAGATACTCCCGGACCAGCACCTGCATCAGCTCGTCCCGGTCAATCTTGCAGATCAGACTGCGTGCATTGCCGTAATTTGTAATGTAGGTGGGGTCCTCCGTCAGCAGATAGCCAACGATCTGGTTAATCGGGTTGTAGCCTTTCTCAGACAGGGCATCGAACACACTTCGGAGAATGCGGCGCATACTCTCTTTGTCATCGCTTGGAACCGTAAATGTCAAGGTATCAGAATCCGTCATGGTCTCAGCCTCCTTGTGGATAAAATGATAGAGTTATTATACGCCGGAAAAGGGAGGGTGTAAAGACCCAAACAGAAATTTTTTGTGAACTTTTGTTTTCTTACCGCAAAACAGCGTTCAGTTTATCCCTCAGAGCGGAAAGGACCTTATTCATGACACCATCGGAATCGCTGTCGGTAAGTGTCCGGTCATCGGCACGCAGCTCCAGAGAGAAGGCCATGCTCTTCTTACCCTCCGGCACACCGGTACCGCGGTAGATATCAAAGAGCTTTACGCTTCGCAGAAGCTTTCCGGCAGCCTCAGTGATCACGGTTTCCACCTGCGCAACGGTGATAGCTTCGTCACACACCAGAGCAAGGTCACGGGTGACGGCAGGATATCTGGGCAGGGGAGTGTAGGTTGGATCGGGCATACGCAGGTCCATAAGAGCGCTGAGATTCAGCTCGGCGCAGTACACCTCGCAGTCCATGCCGAAGTTCTTGACAACCAACGGGTGCACCTGTCCCATAACTCCCACACAGACTCCGTCCACAGTAATGGAAGCACAGCGCCCGGGATGATAGCTGGGATTCTGCTTCTCGGCGGTATACTCCGCTTTGCGAATCCTGAGTCCCTTGAAGATGGCTTCAATCTCACCTTTCAGGGTGAAGAAGGTCTCTCCGGAACCGTAGGTTCCCAGAACCAGCATCTTGGGTTCCTGGGGAAGAATCTGACCCTCGGTGGGCAAATATACCTTGGCAACTTCATAGAGCTTAACGGTTTTGTTATGGTATGCGTTGTTGCGGCCAAGAATCTCCAGCATAGAGGGAAGCGCGATGGTACGCATCACGGAAGAATCCTCGCCCAGGGGATTCTGGATGCGCATACAGCTGCGCAGCGGAGAGTCTGCGGGAAGCCGGATCTGATCAAAAACAGCAGGGGAGACAAAGGAGTAGGTGATGATCTCGCTGTAACCCAGTCCACGGCAGAAGGTACCGGCCTGGGCTTCCAGCTTCATTTCCGCGGAATAACCGCCCTGGGTAGAGTTTTTGAATTCCGTGATAGGAATGGCGTTGTAGCCATAGGAACGGCCGATTTCTTCCGCAATATCCGCGGTCTGGATCAGATCGGGACGGAAAGAGGGGACAAGAATATCGTCGCCTTCTACCGGAATCTCCAGGTTGCTAAGATACTTTACCATTTCCTCCCGGGAAATGTCCGTACCCAGCAGGTCGTTGATCCGCCGGGGCTCCAGGCGAATGCGGCGGGGTTCCGGAACATAGTGGATCACATCAATGGTTCCATCCAGGACATCACCACAGCCCAGCAGTTCTACCAACTCACAGGCCCTCTGCACAGCGGGAACGGTCATCATCGGGTCAAGGTTCTTTTCAAACTTACCGGAGGCCTCGGTACGCATACCCAGAGCCAAAGCGGTCTGACGGATAGAGGTACCGTTAAAGTTGGCGGACTCAAAGACAACCATGGTTGTGTCGTCCACAATTTCAGAGTTCTCACCGCCCATAATACCGGCAAGGCCGATAGGCTTGTGGTCGTCGGCAATGACCAGCATTCCCGGCTTCAGAGGACGGACAGTGCCATCCAGCGTTGTGAGTGTTTCTCCTGCCTCGGCTTCCCGAACCACGATCTTCCCGGAGGATACATAGCGGTAGTCAAAAGCGTGCATGGGCTGACCGTATTCCAGCATTACATAGTTGGTGATGTCAACAATGTTGTTGATGGGGCGTACACCGTTGGCGCGGAGCCGCTGCCGAAGCCACTTGGGGGAGGGCCCGATTTTTACGTTGGCAACCATCCGGGAGGAGTACCGGCCGCACTTGTCCGCGGCAGGAACCTCCACATCCAGATGCTCGAAAATGCTGCCGGCATCACTGCCCTTCACCACAGGCTCGTGGTGACGCATGGGCTTGCCGAAAGCAGCGGCGGCTTCCCGGGCAAGACCAATGATGGAATAGCAGTCGGGACGGTTGTTGGTAATCTCAAATTCCACAACGGTGTCATCATTCCCGATTACCTCGTTGATATCCTGACCGATGCTGCATTCTTCGTCGTTCAGAATCCAGATGCCGTCGGCAAATACACCGGGCAGGTCGTTCTGGGTCAGGCCCAGCTCAGCAAAAGAGCAGAGCATACCATTGGACAATTCTCCCCGGAGCTTCCCCTTGGTGATGTGCACACCGCCGGGGAGCCAGGAGTTGTGCTGGGCCACAGGAACCAGGTCTCCCTCGTGGACATTCTGCGCGCCCGTGACAATCTGCACAGGCTCGCCGCTGCCCACATCCACCTGGCAGATCCACATGTGGTCGGAGTTGGGATGGCGTTCCATGGACAGAACCTTACCAACAACCACGTTTTTGATGTCGGCGTCCATTCTCTCCCAGGTTTCCACCTTCTGCCCGAAGACGGTCAGTGTTTCCACAAATTCTTTATCGCTTACTTCGCGCAGATCCACGAAGTCTTCATTCAGCCATTTTCTGTTCAGTCTCATTTTTGTGCACCTCCTTTAGAACTGGTTCAGGAACCGAATATCATTATCAAAGATCAGACGCAGATCATTGATTTTCAGACGGCCCATTGCCATCCGCTCCAGGCCCATACCAAAGGCAAAGCCGGAATACTTGTCAGGATCAATGCCGCAACCCTCCAGCACCTTGGGATGGACCATACCGGCGCCCAGCAGCTCAATCCAGCCTTCTCCGTGGCAAGTGGAGCAGACCTGACCGTTTATTTCGCCGGTGCCATGGCACTTGTGGCACTGCATATCCATTTCACAGCTGGGTTCCGTGAAGGGGAAGTGATGAGGGCGGAACCGCATCTGGGCATCTTCACCGTAGAGCTTGCGCATAACCGTAATCAGCGCACCCTTGAGATCGCCCATGGTGATATGCTCATCGACTACCAGACCCTCGATCTGGTGGAACATGGGGGAGTGGGTGGCATCGGCCTCGTCCTTCCGGAATACACGGCCGGGAGCCAGCATGCACAGGGGGGGCTTGTGGGTTTCCATATAACGGATCTGCATGGGGCTGGTCTGGGTCCGCAGAAGTACGGAGTCATCGTCCGTGAAATAGAAGGTATCGGAACGATCCCGGGAGGGATGCCCTTCCTCGATGTTCAGCCGGGTGAAGTTGTAGTCCGCCAGCTCCACCTCAGGCCCTTCCACCACCTGATAGCCAAGGCCGACAAAAATGTCTTTGATCTGCTGTAGCACCTGATTCATGGGATGCTGATGCCCCACAGCCACTTCCGTGCCGGGAATCGTGACATCCACAGCCTCGGCAGCCAGCTTAGCTTCCAGAACGGAGGCGTGAATCTCAGATTTCCGCTGTTCCAGCTTTTCCTCAATGGCAGCGCGGACAGAGTTGGCAAGCTGTCCCATAACAGGCCGCTCCTCGGCGCTGAGCTTGCCCATCTGCTTGAGCACGGCGGTCAGTTCGCCTTTTTTACCCAGCAGCCTGACCCGCAGTTCCTCCAGGGCAGCGGGTGTGGACGCTTCCTCCAGGGCAGCCATTGCCTGGGAGCGAATGCTTTCCAGTTGTTGTTTCATGTTTCTTCCTCCCTAAAAATGAAAAAACCTTTCCATCCCGAACCGGGACGAAAGGCAATGCTTCCGCGGTACCACCCGCATTTTCGCCGCTGAAAACGGCGCGCTTTCGGACACAACCATGTCCAAGATGGATAACGGCATCACCCGTCCGGCCCTACTCACATGCTGTATTCAGGCGGCGGCTCCCGGGAGAAAGCCCAACGCTGCACGCAAGCGGCTCCCACCATCCCGCTCTCGCTGTGTGCGCAAAACCAACGCAAGGCAGCCCGATCACTGCTTTTTCATATCTACCCAATAGTAGCACAATCAAATGTAATTTGCAAGCACTTTTTCGCTTTTCCTTGACGAACCGGTAAGAACGTGATATGTTGTTTTTACAAATAATAAAGGAGCGAATGCTATGCAGTATGAATCCGTTGCCCAGGCTCTGGAAGCTCTGGACCGTACTCAGAAAACAGAGGCTGCCTATAACCATGCCATGGGCGTTTTATATCTGGACGCGGCTACCGCAGCGCCAAAGGGAAGCTATGCAGGTCGGGGGAATACCATGGAGGTTCTGTCCGGGGTCATCTATGACCTTTCCACCAGTCCGGAGAGAGGTGCGCTTCTTTCTTATCTGGAATCCCACAGACAGGAATTGGCCCCGGTTCGGATTCGGCAGGTGGAAGTTATCCGGAAGAACTATGATCGGTTTCAAAAGATCCCGGCGGAAGAATTCGTTGCTTATCAGGTGCTGCTGAACAATGCGGGCGCAGTATGGGAAAAGGCGAAAAATGAAAATGATTTTCCATCCTTTGCACCGTATCTGGAAAAGATTGTCGAGTATAACCGAAAGTTTGCCGGGTACTTCCATCCTGAAATGGCCCCCTATGACGCGCTTCTCAATGAGTATGAGGAAGGCATGAACATGGTGACGCTGGATACCTTTTTCTCCCGGCTGCGCGGTACCATTGTCCCGCTCATTGAGAAAATTTCCAAGAAGCCGCCCATTGATGACAGCTTTTTATTTAGAACCTATCCCGTGGAGCAGCAGCGTAAGTTCTCAGACTATCTGATGAAGGTCATAGGCCTGGACCGGAGCTACTGCGGCATTGCGGAAACAGAGCATCCATTTACTACGAACTTTAACAACAAGGATGTCCGTATCACCACCCATTACTATGAAAACAGTCTGGCCTCCAGCATGTATTCCGTGATTCATGAGGGTGGTCATGCTCTGTATGAGCTGAACGCGGAGGATCAGTATAACGCCACCGTCCTCAGCGGCGGCGTGTCCATGGGCATTCACGAAAGTCAGAGCCGATTCTACGAAAACCTCATCGGCAGAAGCCGCGGCTTTATTCATGCCATCTTCCCAAAAATGAAATCGTTCTTCCCGGAGCAGCTCCGGGATGTAGACGAAGAAATGTTCTACCGGGCAGTCAACAAAGCCCAGCCCAGTCTCATAAGGACAGAAGCTGACGAGCTTACCTACGCTTTGCACGTTATGGTCCGTTATGAGATTGAAAAACAGCTGATTTCCGGCGAACTTGCCGCAAAAGATGTGCCCGGACGCTGGAATGAGCTGTATCAAGAGTACCTGGGAATCGAGGTGCCCAATGACCGGATGGGCTGTTTGCAGGACTCCCACTGGTCCGGCGGCAGTATCGGATACTTTCCGTCTTACGCTCTCGGCAGCGCTTACGGGGTTCAGATGCTCCGAATCATGCAGCAGGAGCTGGGAGATATTTTTGCGGATGTGACAAAGGGTGACCTGTCCGGGATTACCGGCTGGCTAAAAGAGCATATCCACAGGTATGCCAGCTTTAAAAAGCCCGGAGAACTATTTGAAGAAGCCTGCGGCAGATTTGATCCGAAGTTCTATACCGATTATCTGACGGAAAAGTTTTCCGAGCTTTACCATCTGGACTGACGGGGGATGCGCTATGGTGGAACTGACCCATGAGCAGGCCTTGGCGCTGCTGCCGGACCGGAATCCTGACGCCCATAAAGGGGATTTCGGAAAAATCCTTCTTCTGTGCGGCAGCCGGGGCTATACGGGAAGCGCGTATCTTGCCGCAATGGGCGCGCTCCGCGCCGGGGCGGGATTGGTGTTTCTGGGGGTACCGGAGAGCATCTACGCCATTGAGGCCGGAAAGTTGAATGAAGCGATCGTATTCCCGCTGCCGGATTCGGATGGCTCTGTGAGTTTGGACGCCGCGGAGCAGATTCGTGAAAAGCTTCCTGTCATGGATGCGATACTCATTGGCCCCGGTGTGGGGCAATCCGCCGGGGCGCTTGCCATGCTGGAAATTGTTCTTCGGGAAGCAAAATGTCCCGTGGTTGTAGACGCGGATGGCATAAATCTTTTGGGAAAGCATAAAGCTTTACTGCGCGGAAGACAGTATCCCACAATCCTGACCCCACATGAAATGGAGTATATCCGGCTGGGCGGCGATACCGCGAAGGATCGCAAAGAGGGTGCAATGAGCCTTGCCGGAAACCTTGGATGTGTTCTGGTGCGAAAGGGGAGAGGTACGCTGATTACTGACGGTACTGAGTGCTATCGGAACCCCACCGGAAACCCCGGAATGGCAGTGGGCGGCAGCGGAGATGTGCTTGCCGGGATCATTGCCGCGTTTCTGGGACAGGGCCTTGCTCCCATGGAGGCCGCTGCCTGCGGCTGCTGGTTCCACGGAGCCGCGGGAGATCTGTGTGCCCGGGAACTGGGTCAGTACGGTATGCTGCCTACGGACATGCTGTCAGTTTTGCCGCGACTTCTGAAATAAGGCGGGCTTTCCATGAAACGGTTTGGCGCGATTATCCTGCTTGTACTTTTTCTGTCCGGCTGCGGCGGGACTTCCGGAGAAATGAACCGGTGTCTTGTGCTGCGCGAAAAGCTGCTGAAAGAATCCTGCTCCTTTGAAACGAAGATTACGGCGGATTACGCGGACAAGCTCTATCATTTCACGCTGGACTGTAAGGCGGATGCCCAGGGGAATCTGTCCTTTACAGTGAAGGAACCGGAGACAATTTCCGGTATCACCGGGCGGATTACCGGAGAAGGCGGTGAATTGACATTTGAGGGTACCGCTCTCTCATTCCCCCTGATGGCTGACGGGCAGGTGACACCGGTAAGCGCCCCCTGGCTTCTTGTAAAGACTTTACGCGGGGGGTTCTTGTCCTCAACAGGAAAGGAGGGGGAATATCTCCGTCTTTGCATGGATGACAGTTACCGGGAGGATGCCCTTCATCTGGATATCTGGCTGAATGGAGAGGATGTGCCCGCGAAGGCGGAGATTCTCTATGGCGGACGGAAGATTCTGTCACTGGAAGTCACTTTTTTTACTGTTCCGTAGATTTTTGCCGTGAAGGATCATAGAATGACTTGGAAGCGATACCTGGCCGGAAACAAAAGGGAAGCGCTGACCCATTCGGAGTGAGCTGGCGGAAAGTGATTCTCATCTCTGCCGTTCATAACCAAGGTGCCCAGTATGTAGTTTTCTGCGTATTTGGAAAAACACCGCAAAATCAGAGGGGATGCCTTTTAGTTTCCCTTTGGAGAATTCTGAAAAAACCGTATAAAAATCCTCTGTGCGTGGGACAATAGAGACAGCCGCGTTACATAGGGATTCCGTCCGGTAGCGCGCCAAAGATATGCACGGAGAGTGAAACCTATGGATAGCACAGTCAAACGGGGTGACATTTTTTACGCAGACCTTTCCCCGGTGGTTGGTAGCGAACAAGGGGGAACACGACCTGTTCTGATTGTCCAGAATGATACCGGGAACCGGCATTCCCCCACAGTGATTGCTGCTGCCATTACCAGCCAGACGGGAAAGGCTCGACTGCCTACGCATATTAATATTCCAGGCGGAAGCGTTGGTTTGTCAAAGGATTCCGTGATTTTGCTGGAGCAGATCCGCACCATTGACAAGCGCCGTCTGCGGGAGCATATGGGTCGCCTGGATGATAAGCAAATGGCCCTGGTGGATGATGCCATTGCGGTCAGCTTCGGCCTGCATTCATGAATCCCAAAAAGAGAATAAATCCCCCCTTGCCGCATAGGATTACGGCAGGGGGGATTTCTTTGCAAACATGCTTTGAAGTTTTTTCAGGTAAGCAGCCGTCCGGAAAAGTACAGGTCCTTCGTCAGGGCCTATATTACCAGTTTCACTGCCGCTGCCGTCTTTCAGGGAGCGGTATGTACCGGCTTTTTGTCCGATGCGGCTCCCGTGAGGAAAATCTGGGCATCGTGGTGCCCATGGATGGTGGATTTGGGCTGGATACCCGGGTTCCTGTGAAGCGGCTGGGAGAGGGGGAGATGGAATTCAAGCTGGTACCCAAACATCATGAGCATCCCGGGGAAAGATTTGCGCCGATTTATCCTGAGGAACCATTTTCATACCTTTCCGGACTGAAGGATGCGTATCTTGCCCGTCAGGGGGATCAGCTTGGCATCATGATCAAATCGCAGAAGGATGGACTTGACTAAATATCCAGTTCCAGACCAACGGGGCAGTGATCGGAACCCAGAACCTGGCTGTAAATCGGAGTTTGCCGAATGGCATCCCGCAGCCGGTCTGATACCAGGAAATAATCAATCCGCCACCCGGCATTTTTCTCCCGGGCATGGAACATATAGCTCCACCAGGAATAGGCGCCTGTCTGGTCCGGATAAAGATAGCGGAAAGAATCGGTAAAACCGTTATCCAGAAGCCGCTGAAAACAGCCCCGTTCCTGATCCGAAAATCCGGCATTGCCCCGATTTGCTGCCGGGTTCTTCAAATCGATTTCCTGATGGGCCACATTGAGATCACCGCAGACAATGACAGGCTTTTTTTCATCCAGTGACCGGAGGTAACGCAGAAAGGCATCCTCCCAGCGCATCCTGTGGTCGATGCGCAGAAGCTCCCGCTGAGCATTGGGCGTATAGCAGGTCAGTAAATAGAAATCCGGATATTCCAAAGTAATCAGTCTGCCCTCTGTATCCAATTCATCAACACCCATTCCCATTCGAACGGAGAGCGGCTTGTTTTTCGCGAAAATCGCTGTGCCGGAATAGCCTTTTTTCTCCGCATAGTTCCAGAAGGCTTCGTAACCGGCCGGGGAAAAGGATATTTGCCCCTCCTGGAGCTTTGTCTCCTGAAGACAGAAAAAGTCCGCGTCAGATTCCGCGAAGAAATCCGCAAAGCCTTTGCCCATACAGGCCCTGAGGCCATTTACATTCCAGGAAATACACTTCATTTTGTTTTCTCCGTTTCTGCGGCAGTTGGGAATGGGTCTTCATAGAGCAGAAGCGTATCTTCCCGAATGGAAAGCGTGCGGCTGCCACTGATAATCATGATTTCTTCCGCGCTGAATGCCCTGATGCACGTCAGTGCCAGACAGGCGCAGGACAGGGAAAAATCGGCATCTGTCAGGTCTTCGGAAGTGTCCGACAGTTCTATATTGATCTTGGCGTCGTTTCGGGAACAGGAAATCAAATGCGTTTTTTTCGGAAACGCGGGGGCAAGGTCCTGACTCAGCGGTCCCATGAGATACAGCGAAAGCAGATACTGCATATCCGTCGTATGTCCGGATGCATCCCGATTCTCCGGGGCAATGACACCGTCTTGTTCATCGAAAAGGAATTCTCTCCTGGGATAATAAAAAGAGACAGTATCTGCCTTAAAAAAGGTACAGGCGCAGAAAGAAACCACAAGTACCGGCAGTACCAACAGACACAATACTTTTTTCATTCCTTGTCCACCTCCGTATCAAAGACAGGGAATGTCACGGTGAAGCAGGTGCCTTCTCCAACGGTACTGTTCACCTGGATCTGGCCTCTGTTTCGCTGGACAATGGCTCGAACAATTGCCAGACCAAGGCCGCTGCCGCCGGATGCTCTGGACCGAGCCTTGTCTACCCGGTAAAACCTCTCAAAAATATGGGGGAGGGATTCCAGGGGAATGCCCATACCGGTATCTCGTACTGTCAGTTCCGCGTTGTCTTCCACCCTGGAAACAGAAACAGTGAGCTTTCCGCCTGGCTGGTTATATTTGATCCCATTTTCCATGAGATTAAAAACGATCTGATATAAATCATCTTCCAGAATCAGAATCGGAGCATCTCCGCTTAGATCCATTTCCAGCGAAATTCCGGCTTTTGTCGCCATAGGCGAGAGCATTTTGGAAACCCGGTGAACAGTGGGCGCAAAATAAATGATTTCGCTGTCGGAAACGCGTTCTCCGTCCACACGGGTCAGGGAGAGAAGCTTCGCCGTCATCCGGTTCAGACGCTCCGCTTCGTTTCCAATATCCTCAACAAATTCCCGTACCGTGTTGGGGTCCATATCGTTCTGCAGTATGGAATCGGACAGAAGCTTGATTGACGCAAGAGGAGTTTTCAGCTCATGGGACGCATCCGAAACAAACCGGCTTCGTTTTTCCTCTGAGGTCTGGAGCCGCTCCGTCAGGTAGTTAAACTCATTCCCCAATACAGTCAACTCATCGTTGCCGCCAACGGCAACCTTGTGGGTGTAGTCACCCTTCTGGATAATCCGCATAGAGTTCATTATTTTCTGAATCCGCAGGGAGAATCTGGTAGCATACACAATCGAGAAAACAACGAGTACAAGCTCCAGAATAACGGTAATCCAAAGAAGGCTTCGCTGCAAAATCTGGATAAGAGCTCCCTGGGAGGTATCATATTCTGTCATGTACAAACAGCCAACAATGCTGCCATAGGAAAAAATTGGTGTTGCAGCCCGGGAATTCATGACACCGGCATGGTATTGCCAGGAAAAAACATTGTTTCCGGCTATGGCGCTGACAACCTCCGGAAGAAGCACCAGTTGCCCGGTACAAATATCCTTGCTGTCATAAAGGGCGGTTCCCGCATGATCCGTTACAATAAGCCTTGTTACAGTCAGGCTGTCAAGCTGACTGACAATTCCGGCAATTGTGTTATTATTCAGCACCTCCAAACCGGAAATCTCGTCGGACGCCAACAGACATTTTTCAATCATGGAGGACTCCTTGCTCTGATAGAAAAGCTGCTGGCTCATCCGGGAGCAGTACAGGTTCAGAAAAATCAGAACGACCAGAGTAATCACCACATATGTGGATGCATACCGAAACTGCGCGTTCCGATACCCGCTGGAAGCGGGCTTTTTATTTGCGGAAATAGTAACCAACTCCCCATTTTGTCAGGATATACTTAGGTTCAGCGGGATTTTCTTCCAGTTTCTCCCGAAGTCTGCGGATGTGAACATCCACGGTTCGAATATCGCTGCGATACTCGTATGCCCAGATTGTATCCAGAAGCGACTCCCGGGAATAGACACGATTGGGATTCCGCATGAGAAATTCAATCACATCAAACTCCTTGGCTGTCAGATCCGCCAACTCGTTGCCTTTGTAGGCATTCCGTGCATCCAGATCCAGTGTAATGGAGCCAATGGTGAGGTTGCTTCCGGTTTTCTCCTGCTCACCGGCACCGGACCGACGAAGCAGCGCCCGTATTCTTGCTTTCAGCTCCAGAATATTGAAGGGCTTCGTCAAATAGTCGTCGGTACCGTGGTCAAAACCAATGAGCTTATCCATATCATCGGATTTTGCCGTGAGAAAAATGATGGGAATATTGGAAAACGCCCGAATTCTGCTGCACGCGGTTAATCCGTCCATTTCCGGCATCATGATATCCAGTACAATCAAATCCGGATTTTCTTCCTGCGTCAGCCGAACGGCATCCAGTCCATTGCTGCCGGTAATGACCTCATAACCATCATTTCGCAGATTGAATTTGATACCTTTCACAAGCAGATCTTCATCATCTACAACCAAAATTTTCATACTATACCTCCAGTCTATTCTGCCCGGGAGATTCCTGTGCGTTCTTCCGTCATTCTTGCTCCCGGTTTTCAACTGCGCATTGACGGGAACAGGAAAAGCTGATATAATAAAAGATATTATACACGATTTTTTCCTGCCGGACAAGTCCGGCAGCAGATTATTGAGGGGGAAATATGAAAAAAAAGTGGATTCTATGTTTACTGCTGACCCTTTCCATCCTCATGGGCGCGCTTTCGGTTCCCGCTGCCGCGGCGGATACGACCACTTCAGCAACCGATGAATATGTGGCGCCGACGGAAACGGTTCCGGATCCCGACGCTACCGTACCGGCTTCGGATGTGCCTTTCGGCAGTGTCAGCCAGTTTTACGGCTGCCGGACGATTGACGGAGAAAAGCCCCTGGGCGGATCCGACAGAATGCTGGAGGGATCTCAAGCCGCTTTTGTGTATGAGGTGAATACCCAAACGGTGGTTTATGCCTATAATCCTGATCTGGAGCTTCGCCCCGGCGCTTTGTCCAAAATTGTTACCGCTTTGATTGCCATCGAACGGTGCAAAATGGATGATGTGGTTGTGGTCAGCAGCCGAAATATTTCCCGTCTTCCCGCCGGTTCCATTAATAAGAATCTGAAGGAAGCCGAGGAAGTGACGGTTGGGGATCTGGTATACTGTCTTATTCTGGAGCAGGCCAACGACGCGGCTATCGCCATCGCCGAGCACATTGCCGGCAATATGAATGCCTTTGTTCAGCTGATGAATCAGCGTGTCCTGGAGATGGGATGCTCCCATACGTCCTTTGCCAATGTGCACGGCCTTGATAATGCGGAGCAGCACACCACTGCCCGGGATCTGGCGAAAATTGTAACAGAAGCCGTTAAGAACGAGACTTTCCGGGAGGTTTTCGCGACGGTAAGCTACACGGTTCCGGCAACAAACCGGTCTGAGGAGAGAAACCTCCTGACAACCAACTATCTGATCGATAACCACATCCTGCAGGTATACATGGATGACCGGGTTACCGGCGGTATGCAGACCTATGTGTCTGCCGCTTCCGGCGCTGGCCTTGTCTGTACCGCAAAAAGCAGGGATGAAAAAATGAATTATGTCATGGTCGTACTGGGCTGCCCTCGAACCTATACGGAGCGTGGCACCGTGGAAAAGTACGGTAACTACGATGACATGCAGGATCTTATTCAGTATGTTTTTAATAACTTTAAAATCAACCGGATTCTTTACGAAGGACAGGCTTTTGAACAGTTCCCGGTGATTGGCGGCGAGAGCAATGTTGTTGCCGAGGTTCAGGTGAATATCGATACGATTCTTCCTGTTAACGCCCACATGGAGAATCTCATACGGGAGTTTGATATTATCGGTGGACCAACGGCACCTTTGGAAAAGGGACAGAAAATTGGAACCATGCAGCTGTGGTACCGGGAATCCTGTCTGACGGAAGCGGAGCTGTTCGCCATGCAAGCGGTAAAAAGCTCGGATGCTTCAGGCCTATCCATTCGCGGCTTAACCAACGACAACTCCGAAAGCTCCGGCTTCGGCAGAATTGTCTGGATTGTGTGTCTTTCGATCATTGTTCCGGTTGTCGGGTATCTTGTCATCAATTCCTACCTCCGGCAGCGCCGCAGAGCCCAGCGCCGCCGCCGCAGAGCCGGACGCAGAAGGAGCCAGTGAGAACATGGATTGGCAGACTCTGGAAGAACAGTGTATGAATTGTTCCGCATGCGGACTGTGTCGTACCCGTACCAATGTGGTCTTTGGAGACGGCAACCGGCAGGCAGACATCATGTTTGTAGGCGAAGGGCCGGGAGAACAGGAGGACCTGCAGGGGATTCCCTTTGTAGGTCCCGCCGGAAAGCTTCTTGATGATATGCTTTCCATCATCGACCTTGACCGAACCACCTGTTATATTGCGAACATTGTGAAATGCCGTCCCCCCAGAAACCGGGATCCCCAGGAGGACGAACAGGACGCCTGTTTCGGCTACCTGAAGGAGCAGATTGAACTGATCCGCCCGAAGATGATTGTCTGTCTGGGCAGGATCGCGGCCCAGAGGCTGATTCGTCCGGATTTCCGCATCACCCGGGAGCATGGAAACTGGTTTCTGGGCGGGCAGGTCTGGCTTACCGCCATCTATCATCCGTCCGCTCTGCTTCGGGATTTGTCCAAACGCCCGGAGACCTTTGATGACCTTTTGCAGATTCGAGACCGGTTGGCTGTTCTGCGGGAAATGGAGGAAAAAGGACAATCGTAAACCGGATCCCCGTCTGATGAAAAAAAGATTGACATTTTGCCCGATTCCCTATATAATGATTGGGCAAATGATGCTAGTGTAGCACAGTCGGTAGTGCATCTCACTCGTAATGAGAAGGTCG